>NZ_CVTV01000057.1:0-64019 GCF_900004865.1 Pseudomonas sp. 37 R 15
TCCATCAGGTCGCTGGACACCACGATCACGGCAATGCCCTGCGCCGCGAGGTTGTGGATGATCTGGTAGATCTCGGCCTTGGCGCCGATGTCGATGCCGCGCGTGGGCTCGTCCAGCAGCAGCACTTTCATCGGCATCGACAACCAGCGGCCGAGAATGGCCTTCTGTTGGTTGCCGCCGGACAGGTACATGATCTTCTGCGCCACGTTCGGGGTCTTGACCTTCATGGCCTTGATTTGCCCGTCGGCGTTGCCCTTTTCCCAGCCATCGCGCAACAGCCAGCCGAACGCCGAATGCGCGCCACGGGCACTGATGTTGATGTTTTCGGCGACGCTGGACAGCGGGATGATGCCCTCCTTCTTGCGGTCTTCCGGACACAGCAGCACGCCGGCCGCGATGGCATCGCGCGGTGAGCGTAATTGCAGCGGCTCACCGCACAACTCCAGGCTGCCGGCACTGGCGCGTTCCAGGCCGCTGAGCAGACGGAACAGTTCCGTGCGCCCTGCCCCCACCAAGCCGAACAGGCCGAGAATTTCGCCTTTGCGCACGTTGAAACTGATCGGTTCGCGCAGGCCGGGGCCGAGCAGGCCGTCAACCTTCAGGGCGACGTCGCCATGCTCGCGCGGGCGATAGTCGTAGATGTCCTGGATATCGCGCCCGACCATGCAGGTCACCAACTGATCGTGGCTCAGCGCGCTCATGTCCTCGAAGGTGCGCACGAAGCGGCCGTCCTTGAACACCGTCACCGCATTGCAGATACGGAACACTTCTTCCATGCGATGCGAGACGTAGAGCACCACTTTGCCCTCATCGCGCAGGCGCGTGATGATCGCCATCAAGCGGTCGATCTCCCGCGCCGAGAGGCTGCTGGTCGGTTCATCGAAGGCAATCACATGGGCGCCACGGGACAGCGCCTTGGCGATTTCCACCAATTGGCGCTGACCCAGGGACAGGCGCCCGAGCTTTTCCTCGGGATCGATTTCATCGGCCAGGCCCTTGAGGCACGCCAGCGCCTGCTGGCGCAGCACGCCGCGGTTGACCACGCCAAAGCGCGACGGCAGATGCCCGAGGAACAGGTTTTCGGCGACGGTCATTTCCGGCACCAGGTGCAGCTCCTGATGGATCACCGCCACACCGCTGGCAATGCTGTCGGCGGCGTTCTTGAAGGCCATGGTCTGCTCGCCGATCTGCACCGTGCCGCTGCTGGGAATATAGGCGCCGCCGAGGATCTTCAGCAGCGTCGATTTACCCGCACCGTTCTCGCCCATCAGGGCGTGCACTTGCCCCGGGTGGGCGGTGAAGCTGATGCCATCGAGCGCCTTGACCCCAGGGAAGGTTTTGCCGATACCGTCAAAACGCAGGGCCGCAGCGGTCATTTCCACAGCCCGATCTTGGTCAGTTCTTCCTGGAAGTTGGCGCGGGTGATCAAGGTCACTTCGTCCATGGCGGTGTATTTGGCCGGTTCCTTGCCGGTGGTGACCCACTCGTACATTGCCAGCGCGGTGTTGTAGCCCTCGATATGCGGGCTTGGCAGCATCGAGCCGAAGAAGCCGCTGTCGGCTTTCTTCAATTCGCCGATGGCGTCGGTGCCATTGATGCCGATGCCGATCACGTTGGCGGCCTTGAAGCCGGCGCTTTCGGTAGCACGTACGCCGCCGAGCACGGTGTTGTCGTTCATGCCGCCGATGATCAGGTTTTTCGCGCCGCTGGGCAGCTTGACCAGGGCCGAGTTGGTGGCGTCCATGCTGCCGGGCACGTCGAGGGTTTTAAGCGCGGCGGTGAGGATGTGGTCCTTGGGAATGCCGGCTTCTTCCAGGGATTTGATCGAACCGTCGGTGCGTTTCTTGCCGGTGTCGAGTTCGTTGAAGGTGTTGATCACCGCGTAGGTGTCCTTCCAGTCCCACCCGCGTTTTTTCGCTTCGGCGGCCATGGCGGCGCCCTGCTTCTGGCCCACTTCAAACGCGGCCATGCCCAGGTACGGCACGTCTTCCATGAAGTTGCCCTTGGCGTCGACGAAGCGGTCGTCCACGGCCATCACTTTGAGGCCGTTGACCTTGGCCTTGGCGACGATGGCCGGGCCCAGGGACACATCCGGCGGGCAGATCACAAAGCCCTTGGCGCCGTTGGCGGCCAGGCTGTCGATGGCCGACAGGGTTTTCTCGCCATCCGGCACGGCGATCTTGATCACGGTGAAACCGTGCTCCTTGCCGGCTTTTTCGGCGAAGGCCCATTCGGTCTGGAACCAGGGTTCTTCGGCCTGCTTGACCAGGAAGCCGATCTTCACTTCTTCAGCGGCCAGCAACAGCCCGCTCAAGCTCATGGCCGAGACCGCCACAGCGGCGCAGCACAGGGAACGCAAACCAGGACGACGATTCATACGGGTGACTCCTTGTTGTTGTTTTGTGTTTTTTTTGTAGGAGCGAGCTTGCTCGCGAAAAACCTGAGAGCCCCGCGTTCATCCAGGATGAACGCGTTGTCGTTGACGTTTTTTCGCGGGCAAGCCCGCTCCTACAGGGTTTATCCGGCAAAGCGATGGCAAGGTTTGCCAGGGACATCAACTTCTATGGCCAGCACCGCACCGTCCAGGGGGTGAGCCAGGGGGCTGGCGGCGCTGGTGATATACAGGGTGGTGAGGTTGGGGCCACCGAACACACAACTGGTCGGACGGCTGACCGGCAGTTCGATGATGCGGTCCACCTGACCGTCGGGCGCAAGGCGCAGCAGGCAACTGCCGTCCCAGCGCGCATTCCAGATATAGCCTTGCGCGTCCATGGCCGAGCCGTCCGGCCCGCCGCGCTCGTGCGGACCGAACCACACCTGTGCCGGTGCAAGCTGGCCATCGGCGTGGATCGAATGCTGATAGAGCGTGCCATCCAGGCTGTCGCCAAAGTGCACCTGGCTACCCTCCTCGTTCCACAGCAAGGTATTGGGAATGCCCAGCCCGCTGAGCAACGGCGTGACCTGCGCATCGGCATCGATGCGAAACAGGCCGCCGGAGCGTCGCGTGACGGGCAGGTCTTCACCCTGCTCGCCGATATTGTTTTGCATGGTGCCCAGCCACAGTCGGCCCTGGGCATCACAGCGCGCTTCATTGCCACGGTTGCCCGCTTGCGGGTCGGCGACGCACAGCAGGGTCAAGGCTTCGGTGCTCAAGTCCAGCCGGTACACACCGCTGCTCAGGGTCACCAGTGCATCGCCGCTTTCACAGGGAATGAACGCCGAGACGTGCTCGGGCAATTGCCAGACCCGCAACTGCCCGCCCATCAGGCGCAGCGCCTGCCGGGCGGCGATATCCACCCAATAAAGGGCCTGGGACCGCCCATCCCAGAACGGCCCTTCGCCCAACCGGGCACGGTGTGAGGTGACTGCGCTCAACGTCATGAAGCCTCCGGGTGACTTACAGCGATTCGCGAGACGGCGCGCCATCCACCAGCCGCTGGATACGCAGCGGGTTGGCGTTCTTCAGCGCGTCGGGCAGCAGGCTGTCAGGGTAGTTCTGGAAACACACCGGGCGCAGGAAACGATCGATGGCCAAGGTGCCGACCGAGGTGCCACGGGCATCGGAGGTGGCCGGGTATGGCCCGCCGTGCACCATCGAATCGCAGACTTCCACGCCGGTGGGGTAACCGTTGAGCAGGATGCGCCCGACTTTCTGCTCCAGCAGCGGCGTCAGCTCGGCGAACTGTTGCAGATCGGCCGGCTCGCCAATGATCGTAGCCGTCAACTGCCCGTGCAGGCCGTGCAAGGCGGCGCTGAGCTGGGCCTGGTCGGCGACTTCGACAAACACCGTGGTGGGGCCGAAGACTTCTTCCTGCAGCACTTCGTCGCCGTCGATCAACAGGCGTGCATCGGCTTTGAACAGTTGCGGCTGCGCCTGGTTGCCCGATTGCGCGTTGCCTGCCAGGTGCTCGATCCCGGCGTGGGACCGGAGTTTTTCCAGGCCCTTGCCGTAGCTGCCCAGGGTACCGGCGTTGAGCATGGTCTGCGCCGGTTGATCGGCGATCAGTTGCGCCACTTGTTGAGTAAATGCCGTGAATTCGGGCGACGCGATGCCGATCACCAGGCCTGGGTTGGTGCAGAACTGGCCGCAGCCTTGCACCACCGAAGCGGTCAGGTCGCGGGCCACGCTTTCAGCCCGTGCCTTGAGGGCCTGGGGCAATACGATCACCGGGTTGATGCTCGACATCTCGGCAAACACCGGGATCGGTTGCGGGCGTGCTGCCGCCATGTCGCACAGGGCACGACCGCCCTTGAGCGAACCGGTAAAGCCCACTGCCTGGATCGCCGGATGCTTGACCAGCGCTTCGCCGACGCCGCCGCCAAAGATCATGTTGAATACACCGGCTGGCATCTCGGTGGCTTCTGCTGCGCGGATGATCGCGTTGGCGACCTGTTCGGCCGTGGCCATGTGACCGCTGTGCGCCTTGAAGACCACCGGGCAACCTGCCGCCAACGCCGCCGCGGTATCGCCACCCGCCGTGGAAAAAGCCAGCGGGAAGTTGCTTGCGCCAAACACGGCCACCGGGCCGAGGCCGATGCGGTATTGACGCAGGTCCGGGCGTGGCAGCGGCTGGCGATCCGGCAGTGCCTTGTCGATGCGTGCACCGTAGAAATCACCGCGTCGCAGCACGCTTGCGAACAGGCGCATCTGGCCGCTGGTACGCCCACGCTCGCCCTTGATACGCGCAGCCGGCAAGGCGGTTTCGCGGCACACCAACTCGACGAAGTTATCGCTCAGGGCATCCAGTTCGTCGGCGATCGCATCCAGAAACTGCGCGCGCCGTGCCGCACTCAATGCGCGGTAGGCGGGATATGCCTGCGCGGCCGCCTTGGCGGCGGCGTCGACTTCTTCCGGGGTGGCCTGATAGAAATCCTGAGGCAAGGCCTGGCCGGTGGTCGCGTCGACGCTTTGCAGCTTGACGCTGCCGTTGGCGCTGCGCTGGCCGCCGATATAGTTGTGGCCGAGGAACTGGGTCATGGGGCTCTCCTTTAAAGGGTGATGACGTTGCCGGGTTCGAATGCCGCATCGCTGCTGCCGACACGGTTGACCAGCGGCGCGCCGAACTCGGCCTGGCTGATCTCGAACACATCGCCGGCCTGGGTACGTATACCGTCGGCAAATGACAGCGTGGCGGTGCCGAAGAAGTGAATATGCACATCGCCGGGCTTGAGGAACTGACGGTATTTGAAGTGGTGGTACTCGAGGTTTTCCAGGCTGTGGCACATATTGGCCTCGCCGCTGAGGAATTCGTTCCGCCAGATTTCCTCGCCGTTGCGCAGGATACGGCTGGTACCCGCCAGGTGCTGGGGCAACTCGCCCACGCGCACTTCCGGGCCATAGCTGCAACTGCGCAGTTTGGAATGGGCCAGGTACAGGTAGTTCTTGCGCTCCATGATGTGGTCGGAGAACTCGTTACCCACCGCAAAGCCCACACGATAGGGCTTGCTGTCCGGGCCGATCACGTAGAGGCCACCGATTTCCGGCTCTTCACCGGCATCTTCGGCAAACGGCGGCACCGGGAAGGCAGCGCCCGGGCGCACGACGGTGCTGCCGTCGCCCTTGTAGAACCACTCCGGTTGCACGCCCGCCTGGCCGGCCGCCGGCTTGCCGCCCTCCACGCCCCATTTGAAGATGCGCATGGTGTCGGTCAAGGCGGTCTCGTCGCCCGCCTGGTGCATCTTGTCGCGTGCCGAGGCGCTGCCCAGGTGGGTCAGGCCGGTGCCGCTGATCAGCATGTGCGCGGGGTCCGGATGATCCAGCGGCGGCAGGACCTTCAGGTCGGCCAGCAGGCTCGCATAGTCGTGGCTGTCGCCCAGACCGAGGCCGTGCACCTGTTGTTCCAGGCTCACGCCCGCTTCGATGGCGGCCAGGGCCAGTTCGCGCACGCTGCGCGCCGTGCGCACCTCACGCAGTTGACTGCCCGCGACGACGCCGACGCGGCGTTCGCCGTTGCTTGACTCGAACTGAACTAAACGCATGAATTTTCTCCCAGATTAAGGTCGTGTGGCGCCACGGGCGCTGGCGGCGAATTGGTCGACGGGCAGCACATGCTTGCGCTCCAGCACGCGGTAGACCACGCCGGTCAAGACCAGCCCGAACACCATCACCGCAGACAGGAAATACAGGCCCGAGGCCAGGTTGCCGGTGTATTCCTTGAGCGCACCGATCACGAACGGGCCGATATAGCCGCCGAGGTTGCCCACCGAGTTGATCAACGCAATACCCGCCGCCGCACTGGCGCCGGCAAAGAACCGCCCCGGCAAGGTCCAGAACACCGCCGTGCAGGAAAACATGGCGAATGCGGCCAGGCACAGCGCGGCCATTTGCAGCACTGGCGCGCTCAGCCAGGCGCTTGAGAACAGGCCGATGGCGCCCAGCACATAGAGCACGGCGAGATGGCCATAACGGTCGTTCAGGCGGTCGGAACTGCGCGGAATGATCAGCAAACCGATGATGCCGAAGAGGTAGGGCACGGCCGAGATGAAGCCGGTAGTGAGGTCACTGCCGCCAAACTGCTTGATCAAGGTCGGCAGCCACAGGCCCAGGCCGTAGATGCTCAGGGTCACCGGCAGGTAGAACAGCGCCAGCAGCAACACGCGCTTGTCTTTCAACGCATGCAGCGGGTTGCCATGGCGGGTCTGGCCGTAGGCTTGCAGGTCTTTGTTCAACTCACCCGTGAGCCAGGCCTTTTCTTCCTCGCTCATCCACTTGACCTGTTTGGGACCGTCCGGCAGGTAGCGCAGCACCGGCCAGGTCAGCAGGATCGCCGGGGTGCCGATCACGATAAACAGCCACTGCCAGCCGTGCAGGCCGAGAATCCCATCCATGCCCAGCAGGCCACCCGACACCGGGCCGGTGATCATCATCGCGATGGGTTGGGAGAGAATGAACAGCCCGAGGATCTTGCCGCGATGGCGCACCGGGAACCATTGGGTGATGTAGTACAAAACGCCGGGAAAGAACCCCGCCTCGGCCGCGCCAAGCAGAAAGCGCATCACATAGAAGCTGTGCGGCCCCTGCACAAAGGCCATGCCGATGGTGATGGTGCCCCAGGTGATCATGATGCGCGCAAACCAGCGCCGCGCGCCGAAGCGGTCGAGCATCAGGTTGCTGGGAATCTCGAACAGGAAGTAGCCAATGAAGAACAACCCCGCGCCCAGGCCATAGGCCGCATCGCCGATGCCGACGTCGGCGCCCATGTGCAGCTTGGCGAAGCCCACGGCGGAGCGGTCCACATAGGCAATCAGGTACAGCAGGATCAGGAAGGGAATCAGTTTCAGCGTGATGCGCCGAATAAGCCGCAGTTCCTGGCTCATGGGGTCGATCTCCGATTGTTGTTTTTATAGAAGCTCGGGGGACGCCTCTCGCGAAAATCCGCCAGGGTCATACCTCAGTTGAGAAAGACTATATAGTAGGACTATTTACAAAACAACTCTTCCAAAGCTTGGTTTTTGCGCTTATGTTTAGCTACGGTTAGAACATATAGTCATACAATAAGAGAATCGATCATGTCTGATAAAAAGCCCGGCCTACGCTCCGCCCAGTGGTTCGGTACTGCCGACAAGAACGGCTTCATGTACCGCAGCTGGATGAAGAACCAGGGCATTGCCGACCATCAGTTCCATGGCAAGCCGATCATCGGCATCTGCAACACCTGGTCGGAGCTGACCCCGTGCAACGCGCATTTCCGCCAGATCGCCGAGCACGTCAAACGCGGCGTGATCGAAGCCGGTGGCTTCCCGGTGGAATTTCCGGTGTTCTCCAACGGCGAATCCAACCTGCGCCCTACCGCCATGCTCACGCGCAACCTGGCGAGCATGGATGTGGAAGAGGCGATTCGCGGCAACCCGATCGATGGCGTGGTGTTGCTGACCGGCTGCGACAAAACCACCCCGGCGCTGCTGATGGGCGCCGCCAGTTGCGATGTGCCGGCCATCGTTGTCACCGGCGGGCCGATGCTCAACGGCAAGCACAAGGGCCAGGACATCGGCTCGGGCACGGTGGTGTGGCAGCTCAGCGAACAGGTCAAGGCCGGCACCATCACCCTGGATGATTTCCTTGCGGCCGAAGGCGGCATGTCGCGCTCGGCGGGTACCTGCAACACCATGGGCACCGCGTCGACCATGGCCTGCATGGCCGAGGCGCTGGGCACTTCCCTGCCGCACAACGCAGCGATCCCGGCGGTGGATGCGCGGCGTTACGTACTGGCGCACATGTCGGGCATGCGCGCGGTGGAGATGGTGCGTGAAGACTTGAAGCTGTCGAAAATCCTCACCAAGGAAGCCTTCGAAAACGCGATCCGCGTGAACGCGGCCATCGGCGGTTCGACCAACGCGGTGATTCACCTGAAAGCCATCGCCGGGCGCATCGGCGTCGAGCTCGACCTGGATGACTGGACCCGCATCGGACGTGGCATGCCGACCATCGTCGATTTGCAGCCGTCGGGGCGCTTTTTGATGGAGGAGTTCTACTACGCCGGTGGCCTGCCCGCCGTGTTGCGACGCCTGGGCGAAGCCGACCTGATCCCGCACCCGAACGCCCTGACCGTGAACGGCAAGTCGCTGGGCGAGAATACCAAGGACTCACCGATCTACGGCCAGGACCAGGTGATCCGCACCCTCGATAACCCGATCCGCGCCGACGGCGGCATCTGCGTGCTGCGCGGCAACCTGGCGCCACTGGGTGCGGTGCTCAAGCCGTCGGCCGCCAGCGCCGAGCTGATGCAGCACCGGGGCCGCGCGGTGGTGTTCGAAAACTTCGACATGTACAAGGCCCGCATCAACGACCCGGCGCTGGACGTGGACGCCAACTCGATCCTGGTCATGAAAAACTGCGGGCCCAAGGGTTACCCAGGCATGGCCGAGGTCGGCAATATGGGCCTGCCGGCCAAGCTGCTGGCCCAGGGCGTGACGGATATGGTGCGCATTTCCGATGCGCGCATGAGTGGCACCGCTTACGGCACGGTGGTGCTGCACGTGGCGCCGGAAGCCGCGGCCGGCGGGCCCTTGGCCGCGGTGAAGGAAGGCGACTGGATCGAACTGGACTGCGCCAATGGCCGCTTGCACCTGGACATCCCCGACGCAGAGCTGGCGGCGCGCATGGCCGACCTGGCGCCCACCGAAAAACTCATCGTCGGCGGCTATCGCCAGCTGTACATCGACCATGTGCTGCAGGCCGACCAGGGCTGCGACTTTGACTTCCTGGTGGGCTGCCGTGGCGCCGAAGTCCCACGGCATTCCCACTAATTGGGATGCTATGATGCGGCGAATCTAAGCCAGAGCCTGCCCGTCGTTATGGATCACCAGCCGCCCAAGCCGCGCAAGAGCATGCATGCCCAGATCGTTCAGGACTTGGGCATGCACATCGTTTCCGGTCGCTTCAAGCCCGAAGAAAGACTGCCCATGGAAGCCACGCTGTGCGAGGAATACAAGGTCAGCCGTTCGGTGCTCCGCGAGGCGACCCGGGTGCTCAGCGCCAAGGGCCTGGTGTATTCCAAGCCCCGGGTGGGCGCCGTGGTGCGGCCGCGCTTGAAATGGCACCTGCTCGACCCGGACGTGCTGTCCTGGTTGATGCAGTCCACGCCCCACAGTGAATTCTTCAACACCCTGGCTGGGGTGCGGCGCATTCTCGAACCGGAAATCGCCGCCATGGCCGCGACCACCGCCACCGATGAAGACATCGCCACCATCGAACACGCCTACCAGGGCATGGAAACCGCCAAGACCCACGACGAGCTGTTGCAGGCCGACCTGGATTTTCACCGCGCGATTGCCGACGCCACGCGCAACGACCTGCTCGCCTACATGTGCAACATGCTCTCGCTGCCCTTGCGCGAATCGATCAACATCACCAACCGCCGCCCGGACATCCAGGGCCTGAGCCTGCCCCGGCACAAGGCGATTCTGACCGCGATCCAGAACCGCGATGCACTGGGCGCGCGGCATGCCTCGCTGGTGCAGTTGGATGACACGCGGGTGGCGCTGGATACGGTGATGAATGTGTTGACGCCGTTGTAGCGCGCCCAGGGTATAAATGGGATCAAATGTGGGAGGGGGCTTACCCCCGATGGCAGTGGATCAGTCTCAATATTTTTGACTGATACACCGCCATCGGGGGCAAGCCCCCTCCCACATCTGGAACTGTGTACAACCTCAGAGGGTGTAGGCGATTCCGACCTGCACCGTGCGCGGTGCGCCTGGGTAGGCGTAGATATTGCCGAAGGCGCCCTCTTCATACTCACGGTTGAACAGGTTTTTCACGTCCAGATTGACGCGTACCTGTTCGTTGATTTTGTAGTAACCGAGCAGATCGACCACGGTGTACGCGTCCATCGAGAAGGCCGTGTTGGCGGTCTGGCCGGCGCGCTGGTCGACGTATTTGCCGCCGGCGCCAAGGCCCAGCCCTTTCAGAGCGCCGTCCTGGAACTCGTAGACGTTGAGCAGGCTGAAGCTGTTGCGCGGGATGTTCATCAAGCGCGTGCCGGAGCGCAATGTGTTGTCGCGGGTGACTTCGGCATCCACGTAGGCGTAACCGCCGATCATGCGCCACTCGGGTGTGAGGTTGCCCGCCACGTTCAGGTCGAACCCGCGGCTGCGCACCTGGCCGGCAGCGACGCTGAAGGTGTTGTCCACCGGGTCGGTGGTCAGCACGTTTTTCTTGTCGATCTGGTAGATCGCCGCGTCGACGCTCAGTTGGCGGTCAAGCGCTTCCCACTTGATACCCATCTCGTAGGACTTGCCCTTCTCCGGTGCGAAACCACCGCCCTCACGGCTGGCGCCGGTGTTGGGCTTGAACGAACGTGCGGCGTCGGCATACACCGCGACGGTGTCGGTAAGGTCGTAGATCACCCCCACTCGCGGGGTGACGGCATTGTCGGCGGCCTGCCAGTTTTTACTGCCCGGCACGAAGGTGTCGTAAGCGTGTTCAAAACGTTCGAAGCGCGCACCCGCGAGCACTTTCAAGCGTTCGGTCAAGGCGACCTGATCCTGCACAAACGCGGCGTAGGTCTTGAGGTTTTCTTTGTCGTGGGTGGGCGTGCGGGTCAGCGCCGGACGAGGCTGGCCGTACACCGGGTTGAAGATGTCGATTGGGTAAGTCCCCGCAGCGGCGCTGGAACGCTGGATGATCGACTTGTAATCGTAGTCCTCGTACTCCACGCCTGTGAGCAAGGTGTGGTCGAACCCGCCAGTGGAAAAATGCCCGGTCAGGTTGAGCTGGTAGTCCTTGTCGGTCCACTCCAGCTTGCGGTAGTTGAAGTTGCGTTGCAGGGTGCGGCCGTCGGCGTCCAGGCTGCCCGGCCCGTTGGCCTCGATGGCGTTGCCTTTCAAACTGCCGTCCAGCCACTGGAAGCCGCCGCCGAGGGTCCAGTTGTCGTTGAGCGCATGTTCGAAACGCAATTGCGCCATGTTGTTGTCGTTGTGCAGCTTGCCGGCGTCCTTGTCGCCCCAGAACGTGTCGCGCGAGGGCGTGCCGCGCTGGTTGGGCAAGCGCGTCAGGCCACGGTCCAGCGGATGATTGTTGCGCATGAAGTCGCCTTCGAAGATCACCTTGGTGTCATCGCTGGCCTGCCAGGTGATAACCGGCGCCACGCCGTAACGCTCGGTCTCGACGTGATCGCGAAAGGTGTCGCCGCCCTCGCCCACCACGTTCAGGCGATAGGCCAGGCGGCCTTCTTCGTCCAGCGGGCCGGAGGCGTCCAGGGTGCCGCGCTGCATGCCCTGGTCATTGACTTGGCTGCCCAGGGTGACGCTGCGTTCGGCCAGCGGCTGCTTGGACACCACGTTGAACGTGCCACCCGGGTCGCCACGGCCGTAGAGCATGGTCGCGGGGCCGCGCAATACCTCCAGGCGCTCGATGGTATTGGCATCCGGCATGTTCGGGTAACCCCGATTGATCGGGAAGCCGTTGCGGTAAAACTCACCGGTGGTGAAGCCACGCACGGTGAAGGTGGTCAGGCCCTGGCCACCGAAATTGTTGGCGCGGCCCACGCCGCCGGCATAGTCGAGGGCATCCTGCAGGCGCGTTGCGCCGATGTCTTCAACCACATCCTTGGACACCACGCTGATGGACTGCGGAGTTTCATGAATCGAAGTGTCGGTGCGCGTCGCACTGGCTGATCGTGTGGCGTGGTAGCCCTGCACCGGTCCCTGGGCCGACTCGAAATCCGCCGTGGCGGTCACATTGGTCGCTTGCAGCTCAATGCCGGCTTTGTCAGCAGGGGCGTCCTCTGCCCAGGTAAAGGGCGAAAACGCCTGAAGCACACAGATGGAAATCAGGGTACGACGCATGGATGTTGAACCTAGTGAATGAGCCAGATGGGGCGGCAAACCTGCCAAGAATTCGCCGCGCATCATATATCAAACAATTCTCGTTTGATATCGGTTCTCATTTGTTGTTTTTCGTGTATCAACGTTGTATGGAGTGGCTTGGAATTATCTGAGGCATGAAAAACAAAATGTGGGAGGGGGCTTGCCCCCGATAGCGGTGTATCAGTCGAAACTATCGAGACTGACCCACTGCTATCGGGCGCAAGCCCCCTCCCACAGGAAAGCGGCTACCCTACAACCCGCTAGCTCAACGATAGCGTTCCAACCAATGCGCGTAAGGCGCCGGCAGGGTCCAGGACGATTTGTCCACGCCCAGCTCCTTGGCCGCAAAGTAGGCCCAATGCGGATCCGCCAGGTGTGCACGGCCCACCGACACCAGGTCAAGATGCCCGGCCTGCAGCGCGCCTTCGGCCAGTTGCGGCGTACCAAAGCCCCATGCCGACGTCACCGGAATGCCCGCTTCGCGGCGCACACGCTCGGCGATCGGGCCCATGAAGGCCGGCCCCCACGGGATGTTGGTGTCGGGAATAGTGAACCCGACGCTGACGCTCAGCAGGTCCAGACCACCGGCCTTGAAGCGGCGAGCCAGTTCGATGGACTCGGTCAGGGTCTGCTCATCGCGACCGTCGTATTCGATCACACCGAAGCGTGCGGTAAGCGGCAGGTTTTCTGGCCAGACTTCACGCACGGCGGCCAGGGTTTCCAGGAGGAAGCGGCTGCGGTTGTCGAAGCTGCCACCGTAGGCGTCGGTACGCTGGTTGGAGTGTTCGGAGAAAAAGCTCTGGCCCAGGTAACCATGGGCGAAGTGCAGTTCGATCCACTCAAAACCGGCATCACGGGCGCGACGGGCGGCGTCGACGAAATCCTGCTGGACGCGGGCGATATCGTCCAGGGTCATGGCACGCGGCACGTTGGGCAGGTTCGCGCCGAACGCGATCGCCGACGGGGCGATGGTTTCCCAGCTACGGGCATCCGAGGCAGGGATGTGGTCGTCACCTTCCCATGGACGATTGGCGCTGGCTTTGCGACCGGCGTGGGCAATCTGGATGCCCGGTACGGAACCTGCGGCCTTGATGGCCTTGACCATCGGCACGAAGGCCTCGGCATGGGCATCGCTCCAGATACCGGCGCAGCCTGGGGTGATACGCCCCTCCGGCGCGACGGCAGTGGCCTCGACCACCAGCAGGCCGGCACCGCCGCGGGCCATGCCGGCCAGGTGCACGTGGTGCCAATCATTGACCATGCCGTCGTTGGCCATGTATTGGCACATCGGTGGAATGGCAATGCGATTGCGCAGGGTAACGTCTTTGAGTTTGAACGGTTCGAATAAAGCAGACATCAGATACTCCGAGGGAAAGGTGAGTGATTCGATAGTTCGATGGTAATCGAACTATGGTATTCAGTGCTACCCCCCTGTTATGATTCGCCCCATGCGCGCCTTCAAACACCCTACCCCGCAAGAACTCACGCTGGAGCGTCTGCTCTACGCTCTCAGCGACCCCGTGCGCCTGGACATCGTGCGCTGCCTGGCCGGCGTGCCCGAAGCCACCTGTGGCGAACTGGACGGTGGGCGACCCAAATCCAGCATGTCCCATCACTTCAGGGTATTGCGCGACGCCGGCCTGGTGAACACGCGCAATGTGGGCACCACCCACATGAACTCATTGCGGCGTGAAGAGCTCGAGGAGCGCTTCCCCGGGTTGCTGGCCAGTGTGCTGGCCCAGCGCTGACCGACTCGACCCGCGCTTCAGGCCGCGACGGGGCGCAGCGGTGCGCCATCCAGATGCACACAGTCCTTGCCATTGCGCTTGGCGCCATACAGGTTCTTGTCGGCGATCTTGAGTACCATCGACAGTTCGTCACCTGACGCAAAGCGCGCCATGCCGGCACTGCACGTATAGTTGTGCGGGGCCGCGACGCTGCAACGGATCGCCTGCAGCAAATCCAGCACAAACTCGCAGGCAAGCGCCGGGTCATCGCCTTGCAACAGCACCCCGAACTCTTCCCCGCCGATCCTGCCAAAGCTGTAGCTGCCTTTGGCGTTTTTCAGGCAGAGCGCCATGGCGCGCAGAATCTTGTCCCCGACGTCGTGGCCATACAGGTCGTTCATGGCCTTGAAACTGTCGATGTCGAGCATGATGAAGTAGCCACCGTGGCCACTGTCGAGCAACTTTTCGAAGCTCTGCATGAACGCTCGCCGGTTGAGGATAGACGTCAGGTAATCGGTCTCGGCCAAGGCGCGAAACTCACTTTCCACCAGCAACACCGAACGCAGGTTCTTCAAGTACGAGTAACTGAGGATAAAACCGATCGACACCGACGAGGCGCAAAATATCAACAGATAACCCTGGGTTGCGGCATACAGCTCGGCCTGCATGGGCGACCACAGGATGAGCCACACCGACAGCGCGCCGACCAGATAGTCCTGAACGCTGATAAACAGGATGGCGCTGCCGACCACCAGGGTGACCGCCAAGGGCAAGCCATAGATACGCAGTTGCGGATTCAAGTGAATCACATAGGCAAAACCCACGGACAACAGCACGATATAGATCACCCCCAGCAATCGCCACAGCAGAAAGTTCGTGGTCAGCGAATGAACACGGCAGACAAGCAACAGGCCAAGGGTGACACTCAACATACAGAGATCGAACAGCGTGGCCTGGATCCAACCGATACCGGTCCAGGCAATGATGCCTATCCATTCGGCTTGCGTGACCGCAGGCGACAGCAACCTGCGCATCCTGGGTCTTAACTTCAAGTGAGCCGGCATCCTTACGCTCCCATTTCAATAGCATGCAGGCCTACCGCAAATGAAAAGGCCATGAACCGCTTTACCAGGCTGACGAAGGGTGGCAGCACTTCCAGGCGGGTCTTGGAGTGCGCTTTGAAATAGCCCTTTTCCACGCCCTCTTGAACCATTCGGATAATGTGGGTCTTGGACACCGAAAGTTGCTTGGCCAATGCCAGATAGGACGATGACCTGAACGTTGCCCGATCATTTTCCGGCGCAAAGGCATCGTTATAAATGGCCAGCATCAACAGGTGTCCGGCGTCTCTTTTCACCAGCCAGTAACACTCGGGCAGCAATACATCGACCGTAAGGTCGGCGTCGAGAATAATGGCAAAGCCCCTGAAGTAGAGGGCCAGGAAGCCGCGATCATCCAACTCGCGCATTTGCCGGAAGATCGCCCGGTCAGGGTACAGCCGCGCCAACGACTCAGTGAGCGAGGTCAACATCAAGCGTGCTTCGCGGCAGGCCTCGTCCGAGGGCGCATACACCCGAAAACGACTGTCTTCCGGGTGCGGCGCCACCTCCATGAAGCCCAGCGCGCGTAGTAACAGAAACATTGACTCCAGGCTGTTTTTCGAACAATACCTGCGCGTTACGCACAGGGTTTTAACTTCGGACAACAACGGTAACGGTGTGGCGAAGTACTCACTCAATAACGCAAACGACACCATCAAACGACTGTATTTAAGTGCACTCTTGTAGAAAAACGGTCGTCTGGAATAGGGCACGAGCAGCACGTGGTAATGCGCTCTCAAGCACGATTCAAAATCCTTATGACGTTCGAGCGCTTGCGCGGTATTACACATAGCCGACTTCAACGAACTGACATGCATGAAAGAGCCCTGATCATCCAACTTGATTCCTGATCTCAGCTACGAAATCCCTGCAGCCCGGCCCCAAAACAAATCACGTGGTAAACCCTGCGGTTAATGGCTTTTTGCCTCGAACGCAATGTACAGCGATTGCTGCGCAAGACGTCATCAATACCAAAGTTGTTCCAGTTTCCCGGGTGGCCTCAGGCCTCGGCAGTTCGAAGATGCTTCCTGTTACATTCCTGCCGACACAGGGCCTTGCCGTGACTAAAACATCCAACCGGGTCTCGCCGGGCGAACCTTCATCCGCCATCGGCGTCGTAACCTGGCACTGTCGCCAACTGCACGCCGCGAGGTTCTCGTTTGAAAGCTGCCCTTCTCAAGAAATACCGCCTGATCATCAAGACCATGGGCTATGTGGGCTGGGCCCTGTTCTGGCTGTTGTTGTGGGATATCGCCGTCACGGTGGATTTCATGCTGTTCCTCAACACCAAGATCAACCTGCCGCTGATGCCCCTGACCTTGCTGGGTTCGGCACTGGTGGTGCTGATCAGCTTTCGTAACAGCAGTGCCTACAACCGCTGGTGGGAAGCGCGCACCTTATGGGGCGCGATGGTCAACAACTCGCGCAGCTTCGCGCGCCAGGTGCTGACCCTGCTGGACGATCCCGACAGCGAAGTGAACCCGATCAAATCCACCCTGCTGCGCCGTCATGTGGCCTATGTGAATTGCCTGGCCGCGCACCTCAAGGGCGAGCCCTGCCCGGAGGAAGTGCGCGCGTTCATCCCTGACGAGGAATTCGCGCGCAATGGCGCCACCAACAACTTTGCCAACGATATTCTCACCGGCTCGGCCGCCTTGCTGGCGCGCGAATACAAGGCCGGTCACCTGGACAGCATCCGCCTTGCGCGACTGGAGTCGACCCTGGTGGACCTGTCCAATGCCCAGGGCGGCATGGAGCGCATCGCCAACACGCCGCTGCCCTACCCTTACGTGTATTTCCCACGGCTGTTCATCTCGCTGTTTTGCCTGATCGTCCCCGTGGGCCTGGTGGAATCCCTCGGCTGGTTCACCCCGCTGGCCTCTACGGTGGTGGGCTTCATGCTGCTGGCGATCGAACGTATCGGCACCGACCTGCAAAGCCCGTTTCGCTCCAGCGAACATCAGATCCAAATGGAAGCGATCTGCGAAACCATCGAGAAGAACCTGCAATCCATGCGCCGCGACGCCCTGGCCGGTGATCAAATCGGCTGAGTCCCCGCCCTTCCCCCTCAAGTGCCGGCGCCCTCGGTCGATAAACCGAGGGTACGCATGGCCTCGCCCCCATAACAACGCATGCGACGCTTAGCACGACCGTTTCCCCCTTGCCAAAACTATAAATACCCGCGGGTGAAGTCATGAATATCAAGCAGAAGCTGACATGGGCGTTTGCGGCCATCGCGTGCGTGCCGGTCATCCTGGTCGCCGTTATCGTGGTGCTGAACGTGCGCGAAGGCGCCCTCGCCAACTTTCTCGACAGCAGCGGTCGCGAGATCCGCCAGATCGACAATGGCATGAAGCAGTTTTTCGACGGCATCAGCCAGAACGTGGAGTACGTGGCCAAAGACCCGCGCGTTGTCGCGGCCAAGGACCTGAAAAGCTACGCCGGCGCGGACGCCGCGCAAATCCCCCTCACACCGACCAATACCGAACTGCTGGCGATATTCGACCAGTTCGCCAAAAGCCACCCCAGCACCGCCTACCTGTCCCTGGGCCTGCGCGACGGTGGCTACGCCAGTTGGCCGGACGACACCAAGCTGAACAACTACGACCCACGCGTGCGCCCCTGGTACCAGGCCGCCGTCGCTGCGCCGGGCAAGACCGTGCGCACCGGTGCCTACTACTGGGCCCCGGACGACGTGGTGCTGATCGGTACCGTGCGTACCGTCGCCGATGCCGCCGGCGACATTCTCGGCGTGGTCGGTCTGGACGTATCGCTCAAGCAACTCACTGAACTGGTGCGCACCATCAAGCTTGGCGACAGCGGCTACCTGATGCTGGTGGAAGGCAACGGCAACGTGCTGGTGGACCCCAGCGATGCCAAGCACAACTTCAAGCCCCTGGCCGACCTGGGCCCCAACTACGCCGAACTGGCCAAGGGCGGCGACGGTGTGACCCAGGTCGACATCGACGGCGTGGCCTACATGGCCAACATGGTCAGCTCCAAAGACCTGGGCTGGCGCTTTATCGGGCTGATCAAGCGCGATGAAGTGATGGCCGGCGCCACCCGCCTGACCTGGTTGATCGCGGCCATCGCCGCCGTATTGGCCGTAGTGTTCGCCATCGTCGGCGCGAGTTTCGCCAGCATGATCGTGCGCCCGATTCGCGGCGTGGCCGATGGCCTGCAAGAGATCGCCGAAGGTGAAGGCGACCTCACGCGCCAGCTCAAGGTGCAAGGCAAGGACGAAACCGCCAGTCTGGCCGGCTGGTTCAACCAGTTCCTGAGCATGATCGCCCAACTGGTGCAGCGCATCGGCAACGCATCCTCCGACTTGCAGACCGCCGCCGCCGACACCAGCGAAGTGGCCAATAACATGAACCAGGCCGCCGGTCGCCAGCGCGAAGCCGTGGAACTGGTGAGCACCGCCTTCAACGAAATGGTGGCTACCGCCAATGAAGTGGCCCGCTCATGCAGCGCCGCGGCGGTGAGCGCCGACGAAGGCTATCGCGACGTGCACAACGGCCAGCAGCACATCGGCGAAGCCACCGGCAGCGTGCTCAAGCTCAGCGAAGATCTGCAGAAGTCGACCCAGACCATGCAGTTGCTGGAGCAGGACAGCCAGAACATCAACACCATTCTCGACACCATCCGTTCGATTGCCGAACAGACCAACCTGCTGGCGCTCAACGCCGCGATCGAAGCCGCCCGCGCCGGCGACCAGGGCCGCGGTTTCGCGGTGGTGGCCGACGAGGTCCGCGCCCTCGCCCGACGCACTGCCGACTCCACCGGCGAGATCGACAGCCTGCTGGGCAATCTTGCCCGTCGCACCCAGGAAGTCACCCAACAGATGCAAGGCAGTTTGCTGGTGTCGCACACCAGCGTGGAGCGCATCCAGCAGGCCCGCGACAGCTTCGACAAAATCCGTGGCTCGGTGGACTCGATCCGCGACCAGAACACCCAGATCGCCACGGCCGCCGAAGAGCAGCACCAAGTGGCCGAGGAGATCAACCGACACATCGCGCAGATTCATGCCGATGCACAGCTGGTGGAAGGATTTGCGCATACGGCGCAGACCGGGTCGGGTCGGTTGACCGATATTTCCGGCCAGCTCAAAGGCTTGGTGGGTCGCTTCAAGTTCTGACCTCCCCTCCCAAAGCAGGCGGTGAACCCTTCACCGCCTGATCGCTGCACACCTCACCTCCTCAACAACCCCGCACGCTTGCCCGGGATCTTGCCGCTCGCCTATTGCGCTTCTCGTATTATGGTATACCATCATACGCAGACCCTCACTTAGACGGAGCAGCCCATGAGTTTCGAAATCCGCAAGATCGTCAGTTATGTAGAAGAGACCTTTATCGAGGGCGGCAAAGCCTCCGACACGCCTGTGAAAATGGTCGGTCTGGCCGTGGTGCTGAAAAACCCC
Source organism: Pseudomonas sp. 37 R 15 (assembly GCF_900004865.1). Classification (NCBI taxonomy): domain Bacteria; kingdom Pseudomonadati; phylum Pseudomonadota; class Gammaproteobacteria; order Pseudomonadales; family Pseudomonadaceae; genus Pseudomonas; species Pseudomonas sp. 37 R 15. The sequence goes on from NZ_CVTV01000057.1 coordinate 19,557, forward strand.
TGGCTGGGTCGTGGTTTTGTCGAAGACCTGAAGCCGGAGATCCGCGCCAACTGCTCCGACCTCGGCGCGCTGATGGTCGAGCGCCTGGTGGGCATCATCGGTGGCGCCGAGAACATCGAGGCCTACGGCAAAGCGGCCGTGGTGGGCGCCGATGGCGAGATCGAGCATGCGAGCGCGATCATCCATACCCTGCGCTTCGGCAACCACTACCGTGAAGCGGTCAAGGCCAAGAGCTACCTGAGCTTCACCAACAAGCGCGGCGGCCCGGGTACCTCGATCCAGATTCCGATGATGCACAAGGACGACGAAGGCCTGCGCTCGCACTACATCACCCTGGAAATGCAGATCGAAGACGCGCCGCGCGCTGACGAAATCGTCGTCGTGCTGGGCTGCGCCGATGGCGGTCGCCTGCACCCACGGATCGGCAACCGTTACATCGACCTGGAAGAGCTGGCGGCTGAAAAAGCCCAGTAAGCGACACCGGCCATAAGAAAAAGCATGCAGGAGCGCTCCATGATTCGGCTCACCGCTGAACACACCCCGGCGGGTACCAGTTACCTGGCGACCGGCCAAGGCCAGCCTGTGGTTTTGATCCACGGCGTGGGCCTGAACAAAGAAATGTGGGGCGGGCAAATCGTTGGCCTGGCCACGAAATACCATGTAATCAGCTATGACATGCTCGGCCATGGCGCCAGCCCGCGCCCAGCCGCCGACACGCCGTTGCTCGGCTATGCGGACCAGTTGCTGGAACTGCTTGACCACCTGCAACTGCCCCAGGCCACGGTGATCGGATTTTCCATGGGCGGTTTGGTTGCACGGGCGTTTGCCCTGCATTACCCCGACCGTCTCAAAAGCCTGGTGGTACTTAATAGTGTGTTCAACCGCAGCCCCGAGCAGCGTGCCGGCGTCATAGCGCGCACGGCCCAGGCCGCCGAGCACGGTCCGGATGCGAATGCGCAAGCGGCGCTGTCGCGCTGGTTCAGCCCTGAATACCAGGCGGCCAACCCGGCGCAGATCGCCGCGTTGCGCCAGACCCTGGCGGGCAACGACCCCCAGGGCTACCTCACCACCTATGAGCTGTTTGCGACCCAGGACATGTACCGCGCCGACGACCTCAAAGGCTTGCGCGTGCCCACCCTGGTCGCCACCGGCGAACTGGACCCCGGCTCGACGCCGGAAATGGCCCGACAACTGGCCGACCGTATTCCCGGCGCCACGGTTGCGGTGCTGGCCGAGCAACGGCATATGATGCCGGTGGAATCACCGCGCCTGGTCAATAGCCTGTTGCTGGGGTTCCTGGACACCGTGTACGCCCAAAACACTCCAATAAAGGGGATCGTTGCATGACACTCGCACGCTTCCAGATGTGCATCGGCGGTGAATGGGTCGATGCCCTGTCCGGCAAGACTTTCGACAGCCTCAACCCGGCCCTGGCCGAACCCTGGGCGCAATTGCCCGATGCCGATGAAGCCGACGTGGACCGCGCCGTACAGGCCGCGCAAACGGCTTTCGAGAGTCCGGTCTGGCGCGGCCTCAGCGCCACGGCACGGGGCAAATTGCTGCGCCGCCTGGGTGACTTGATCGCCCAGAACATCGAACAACTGGCGCAATTGGAAAGCCGCGACAACGGTAAGCTGATCCGCGAGACCCGTGGCCAGGTCAGCTACCTGCCGGAATTCTTCCACTACACCGCAGGCCTGGCCGACAAGCTCGAAGGCGGCACCTTGCCGCTGGACAAACCGGACCTGTTCGCCTACACAGTGCACGAAGCCATGGGCGTGGTCGCCGCGATCATTCCGTGGAACAGCCCGTTGTACCTGACCGCAATCAAGCTCGCGCCGGCCCTCGCGGCGGGCAATACCATCGTGATCAAACCCTCGGAGCACGCCTCGGCAACCATCCTGGAATTGGCGCGCCTGGCCCTCGAAGCCGGGATCCCGCCGGGCGTGGTCAACGTGGTGACCGGCTACGGCCCGAGTACCGGCGCCGCCCTCACCCGCCATCCGCAGGTGCGCAAGATCGCTTTCACCGGCGGTGCGGCCACCGCACGGCATGTGGTGCGCAGCAGTGCGGAGAACTTCGCCAAGCTGTCGCTGGAACTGGGTGGCAAGTCACCGAATATCATTTTTGCCGACGCCGACCTCGATAGCGCCATCAACGGTGCGATTGCCGGGATCTATGCGGCGTCCGGGCAGAGTTGCGTGTCCGGTTCGCGCCTGCTGGTGCAGGATGAAATCTACGACGAATTCGTCGAGCGCCTGGTGGCACGTGCCGAGCGCATCCGCATCGGCAACCCTCTGGACGATGCCAGCGAAATGGGCCCCATGGCCACCGCCCAGCAGTTGGCCGTGGTCGAAGGGCTGGTGGCGGACGCCATCGCCGAAGGCGCACGCCTGCGCACTGGTGGCAAGCGCCCGCAGAACCTCGGTGAGGGCTGGTTCTATGAGCCGACATTGTTTGAGTGCGACGCCAACTCAATGAAAATCATGCAGGAAGAAGTGTTCGGCCCGGTGGCTTCGGTGATCCGTTTCAAGGACGAAGCCCAAGCGCTGGCGATTGCCAACGACTCGCAGTTCGGCCTTGCCGCCGGCATCTGGACCCGCGACCTGGGCCGTGCCCATCGACTGGCCCGGGACGTGCGCTCGGGGATCATCTGGGTCAACACCTACCGCGCCGTCTCGGCCATGGCGCCCATCGGCGGCTTCAAGAACAGTGGCTACGGACGCGAAAGCGGCATCGATTCGGTGCTGGCCTACACCGAGCTGAAGACGGTGTGGATCAACCTATCCCAGGCGCCCATGCCTGATCCCTTTGTGATGCGTTAAGAGGCCACACCCATGATCGAACCCGGCATTTACAAAGACGTCATGAGCTCGTTTCCTTCGGGCGTCACGGTGGTCACCACCCTCGACCCGGACGGCGGCATCGTCGGCATTACCGCCAGCGCATTCAGTGCGCTGTCGATCGACCCGGCCCTGGTGCTGTTCTGCCCCAACTACGCATCGGACACCTACCCGATCCTGCGCGACAGCAAGCGCTTCGCGATCCACCTACTGTCCGCCGGCCAGACCGCCGAAGCCTATGCCTTCGCCAGCAAAGGCAAGGAAAAGGCCAAGGGCATCGAGTGGCACCTGAGCGACTTGGGCAACCCGCTGCTGGCCAACGCCACGGCCATCATCGAGTGCGAGTTGTGGCGCGAATACGACGGCGGCGACCACGCGATCATTGTCGGCGCGGTGAAGAACCTGATCCTGCCCACACAGCCGGTCACGCCGATGATCTATCACAAAGGCAAGCTGGGCCCGCTGCCGACCCTGGCCTGAGGAGCGCTGAACCATGAGCAACGACAAATATGCACAAGGCCTGAAAATCCGTACTCAGGTCTTGGGTGAAGCCTACGTACAGCGTTCAATCGACAATGCCGATGACTTCACCCGACCACTGCAGGAGATGGTCACCGAGTACTGCTGGGGCCATGTGTGGGGCCGGGAGGGTTTGTCGCTTAAGGAACGCAGCATGATAAACTTGGCAATGATTTCGGCCCTCAATCGGCCTCACGAACTAAAGCTGCACGTGCGCGGCGCCTTGCGCAACGGGCTGAGTCGTGAACAAATACGCGAAATTCTGCTTCAGGTCGGCATTTATTGCGGGGTTCCCGCCGCCGTGGACAGCTTCCGGCTGGCCCGTGAAGCCTTCGCGCAAGCCGATGCCGAGGCCTCCAGTTAACCGCTACATTCAGAGCAAACCCCATGAAACGCGCGCCCCTCGACGACAGCTTCAAGGTCAATCACAACCCGGTCACCCTGCGCGAAATCGTGCTGGAGAAACTGCGCAGCGCCATCATGAATTTCCAGCTGCTGCCCGGTGACCGCCTGGTGGAGCGCGACCTGTGCGACCGCCTTGGCGTCAGCCGCACGTCGGTGCGCGAAGCCTTGCGCCACCTGGAGTCCGAAGGCCTGGTGGAATTCGCCGATGCCAAGGGCCCGCAGGTGGCGATCATCACCCTGGCCGATGCCGTCGATATCTATGAACTGCGCTGCGTGCTCGAAGGCTTGATCGTGCAGCTGTTCACCCTGCGCGCCAAGGCCAAGGACATCAAGGCCCTGGAAAAAGCCCTCGAGGAAAACCGCAAGGCCCTCAAGGAAGGCGAACTGCAGCAAGTGATCGACTCCGTGCAGGGCTTCTACGATGTGTTGCTCGAAGGCTCCGGCAACCACGTGGCCGCCACGCAATTGCGCCAGTTGCAGGCGCGCATCAGCTACCTGCGCGCAACCTCGGTGTCCCAGCAGAACCGGCGTGGCGCCAGCAACCAGGAAATGGAACGCATGGTCCAGGCGATCAAGAGCGGCGACCCCCTTGCCGCCCACCAGGCCTGCGTCGATCACGTGCGTGCGGCGGCAGCCGTGGCCCTGGATTACCTCAAGCGCAAACAGGAAGAAACCGGCAAGCTCCCCGAGATAACCCTGCCCATCGCGCTCAAAGAACCGCGCATAGGTCACTGACCGTGCCCAGCCCCAGCTTCTGCCCGACCTGCGGCGGCCGTGACCTTAGTCATCAGCTGCCACCGGGCGACACCCACGAGCGCCTGATGTGCCGGGGCTGCGGCTACATCCACTATATCAACCCCAAGATCATCGCCGGATGCATCATCGAGCAGGACGGCAAATACCTGCTGTGCCAGCGCGCAATCCCTCCGCGCCCCGGCACCTGGACGCTGCCGGCGGGCTTCATGGAAGGGGGCGAAACCACCGAAGAAGCGGCGTTGCGCGAAGTCTGGGAAGAAACCGGTGTGCGCGCCGAGATCGTGTCGCCCTACTCGATCTTCAGCGTGCCGAAGATCAGCGAGGTGTACATCATCTTCCGTGCCATCGCGCTGGAGACCACCGGCCAGTTCGGCCCGGAAACCCTGGCCTACACATTCTTCGCCCCCGAAAACATCCCCTGGGACAGCATCTACTACCCGGCGATCCGGCAGATCCTGGAGCGCTATATCGAAGAGCGCCAGGCGGGGGTGTACGGCATCTATATGGGGAATGATGACAGCGGCAAGATTCACTTCATGCGCTGATCTTCAGCCCAGAATCAGTTCAAAATGTGGGAGGGGGCTTGCCCCCGATAGCGGCCTGTCAGTCAGCTTGTTTATAACTGACCCACCGCCATCGGGGGCAAGCCCCCTCCCACATTTGGACCACACTCGGTCTCGTGTGGCCTAGGATGCCAGCCCTTCCACAATCATGATCTGCGCCTCCCCCACCCCCGCTCTGTGCCCCTTCGCCTCCTGATATTCAGCAGACTCATAGCACGCCACCGCCTGCTCGTAGCTATCAAACTCAATCACCACATTGCGCTGCCGTGCCGGCCCGCCTTCCAGCGCCTCACTGCGCCCGCCCCTGGCCAGAAATCGTCCGCCGAACTTCGCAAACGCCGCCGGGGCGCGCTGGGTGTACTGGGTGTATTGCTCTGCATCGGACACGTCCACATGGGCAATCCAATAGGCCTTCATCGAGACATCCTCTTGTTTGGAATTTGTGGTATACCATAATACATACAACCAACAAGCAGAGCACTCCCCATGCCCTTCAACAGCATCGCAGACATCATCGAAGACTACCGCCAGGGCAAGATGGTGCTTCTGGTGGACGACGAAGACCGGGAAAACGAAGGCGACCTGCTGCTGCCTGCGGCGTGTTGCACCGCCGAGACTATCAGCTTCATGGCCCGCGAGGCCCGTGGCCTGATTTGCCTGACCCTCATCGATGAACATTGCCAACGCCTGGGCCTGGAGCAGATGGTGCCCAGCAATGGCAGCGTGTTCAGCACTGCGTTTACCGTGTCCATCGAAGCCGCCACCGGCGTGACCACCGGCATCTCCGCCGCCGATCGCGCACGCACCGTTGCGGCGGCTGTGGACATCAACGCGGGGCCCGCCGATATTGTGCAGCCAGGGCATATCTTCCCGTTGCGCGCCCGGGATGGTGGTGTGCTGACCCGCGCCGGCCACACCGAAGCCGGTTGCGACCTGGCGCGCCTGGCCGGGCACACACCGGCCTCGGTGATTGTCGAAGTGATGAACGACGACGGCACCATGGCCCGCCGTCCCGAGCTGGAAGCCTTTGCCCGCAAGCACGGGATCAAGATCGGCACCATCGCCGACCTGATCCACTACCGCCTCAGCACCGAACGCACCGTGGTACGCATCGGCGAACGCGACCTGCCCACGGTGCACGGCATCTTCCGCCTGATCACCTTTGAAGACCGCATCGACGGCGGCGTGCACATGGCCATGGTCATGGGCCAACTGCGCCGCGATGAACCGGCGCTGGTGCGTGTGCATGTAATCGACCCGCTGCGCGACCTGGTCGGCGCCGACTACAGCGGGCCGTCCAACTGGACCTTGTGGGCCGCCCTGCAACGCGTGGCGGCAGAGGGCTGCGGCGTGGTGGTGGTGCTGGCCAACCATGAATCGTCCCAGGCACTGCTCGAACGCGTACCGCAGTTGACCCAGGCGCCACGTCAGTTCAGCCGCTCCCAATCACGGATTTACTCGGAAGTGGGTACCGGCGCGCAGATATTGCAGGATCTGGGCGTGGGCAAACTGCGCCACCTCGGACCACCGCTGAAATACGCAGGCTTGACCGGTTACGACCTGGAAGTCGTGGAAAGCATCCCCTTCATCTGAGGTGAGAAACCCAGCGCCGGCGGATAGCCGGTATGGCAAAGTGCTTGCGCAAAGTTTGGAATACCATAATATGATATTCCATGGTCCGGACACCCCCAATAAGTGGTCCGGACCGACTGCTCCCGATAGGCGGGCACTCCAAAGCCCCGCTCATAAACACAACAATGAGGGCGTAAACATGGTGTTGAACAAAGGTACAACCGCGCTGCTGTTCGCGGGATTGTTGAGCGTGGCCTCCCACGCGGCCATGGCAGCCGAAAGCGTCAATTTCGTCAGCTGGGGCGGCAGCACCCAGGATGCGCAGAAGCAGGCGTGGGCCGATCCTTTCAGCAAGGCCAGCGGCATCACCGTGGTCCAGGATGGCCCCACCGACTACGGCAAACTCAAGGCCATGGTTGAAAGCGGCAACGTACAGTGGGACGTGGTGGATGTCGAAGCCGACTTCGCACTGCGCGCCGCCGCCGAAGGCCTGCTCGAGCCCCTCGACTTCTCGGTGATCCAGCGCGACAAGATCGACCCGCGCTTCGTCTCCGACCATGGCGTCGGCTCATTCTTCTTCTCCTTCGTGCTCGGCTATAACGAAGGCAAGCTCGGCGCCGGCAAACCGCAGGACTGGAGCGCCTTGTTCGACACCAAGACCTACCCCGGCAAACGCGCCCTCTACAAATGGCCAAGCCCAGGCGTGCTCGAACTGGCGCTGCTGGCCGACGGTGTTGCAGCCGACAAGCTCTACCCCCTGGACCTGGACCGCGCCTTCAACAAACTCGACACGATCAAGAAAGACATCGTCTGGTGGGGCGGCGGCGCGCAGTCGCAACAGTTGCTGGCCTCCGGCGAAGTCAGCATGGGCCAGTTCTGGAACGGTCGCATTCACGCCTTGCAGGAAGATGGCGCACCGGTGGGCGTGAGCTGGAAGCAGAACCTGGTGATGGCCGACATTCTCGTGGTGCCTAAAGGCTCGAAAAACAAAGCGGCCGCGATGAAATTCCTGGCCAATGCCAGCAGCGCCAAGGGCCAGGCGGATTTCTCCAACCTGACCGCCTACGCTCCGGTGAATATCGACAGCGTGCAGCGCCTGGATTCAGTCCTGGCGCCCAACCTGCCGACGGCCTACGCCAAGGACCAGATCACCCTCGATTTCGCCTACTGGGCCAAGAACGGCCAAGCCATTGCGACACGGTGGAATGAATGGCTAGTCAAATGAAAATGACGGCAACCACGCGGGCCGAAGGCGCCATCGGCGGTGCCGTTGGCGCCAGGGCCGGGGCGCCGTCCCTGGCGCAGCGTTGGCGCGGATCGAGCAACCTGATCCCGGCACTGCTGTTCCTTGGCCTGTTCTTCCTGGCGCCGCTGATCGGCCTGCTGCTGCGTGGCGTGCTGGAGCCGGTGCCGGGCCTGGGCAATTACGAACAGCTGTTTGCCAATTCCGCGTATGCGCGGGTGTTGCTCAATACCTTTTCGGTGGCCGGCCTGGTGACGCTGTTCAGCCTGCTGCTGGGCTTTCCGCTGGCCTGGGCGATTACCCTGGTGCCGCGCGGCTGGGGCCGCTGGATCTTGAGTATCGTGCTGCTGTCGATGTGGACCAGCCTGCTCGCCCGCACCTATTCCTGGCTGGTATTGCTGCAGGCCTCGGGGGTGATCAACAAGGCGTTGATGGCCATGGGCATCATCGATCAACCGCTGGAGATGGTGCATAACCTCACCGGCGTAGTGATCGGCATGAGCTACATCATGATTCCGTTCATCGTGTTGCCGCTGCAGGCGACCATGCAGGCCATCGACCCGATGATCCTGCAGGCCGGCTCCATCTGTGGCGCCAGCCCATGGACCAACTTCTTCAGGGTGTTCCTGCCGCTGTGCCGGCCGGGCTTGTTTTCCGGCGGCCTGATGGTGTTCGTGATGTCCCTCGGTTACTACGTCACCCCGGCGCTGCTCGGCGGTGCGCAGAACATGATGCTGCCGGAGTTCATCATCCAGCAGGTGCAATCGTTCCTTAATTGGGGCCTGGCCAGTGCCGGCGCCGCGTTGCTGATCTTCATCACGCTGGTGCTGTTCTACTTCTACCTGAAGCTCCAGCCGGAATCCCCGGTTGGCGCCAGCAACGCGAGGTAAGCCGTCATGCTCCTGACCCCCAACGCCATGAGCCGCAGGATGCGCCTGGGCCTCTACACCACCACCGGTTTGATTGGCCTGTTCCTGCTGCTGCCGATCGTATTCATCGTGTTGCTGTCGTTCGGTTCGTCGCAATGGCTGGTGTTCCCGCCACCGGGCTGGACGCTGAAATGGTACGGCCAGTTCTTCTCCAACCCCGACTGGATGAACGCGGCGATGGCCAGTCTCAAGGTGGCGGTGCTGACCACGTTCTTCGCCGTCGCGCTGGGGCTGCCGACCGCCTTTGCCCTGGTGCGCGGACGCTTCCCCGGTCGCGAGCTGCTCTACGGTCTGTTCACCCTGCCGATGATCGTGCCGCTGGTGATCATCGCCGTGGCGGTGTACGCGCTGTTCCTCAAGCTCGGCTACACCGGCACGATGTTCGCCTTCGTGGTCAGCCATGTGATTGTCGCGCTGCCGTTCACCATCATCTCGATCATCAACTCGCTGAAGCTGTTCGACCAGTCGATTGAAGACGCGGCGGTGATCTGCGGCGCCTCGCGCGTGCAGGCGGTGTTCAAGGTGACCTTCCCGGCGATTCGCCCAGGGATGGTGGCCGGTGCGCTGTTCGCCTTTCTCGTCTCGTGGGACGAAGTGGTGCTCAGCGTGATGATGGCCAGCCCGACCCTGCAAACCCTTCCCGTCAAAATGTGGACCACCCTGCGCCAGGACCTGACGCCTGTGATCGCCGTCGCCTCGACGTTGCTGATCGGCCTGTCGGTACTGGTCATGGTGATTGCCGCCGCCCTTCGTCGGCGCACCGAAACCCGCGCCTAGGCGCCCAGGAGCAGAACATGAGTGCAGTGATCCAAGATGCCACGCAGAACCCCGGCCAACCCCTGGTGAGCCTGCGTAACCTGAACAAGTACTACGGCGACTTTGCCGCCGTGGACAACATCTCCCTGGACATCCAGGACGGCGAGTTCCTCACCTTCCTTGGTTCCAGCGGCTCGGGCAAGAGCACCACCCTGTCGATGCTCGCCGGCTTTGAAACGCCGAGCAGCGGCGAGATCCTGGTGAGTGGGCAATCCCTGGTCAACGTGCCGCCGCACAAGCGCGACATCGGCATGGTGTTTCAACGCTACTCGCTGTTTCCGCACTTGTCGGTGCGCGACAACATCGCCTTCCCCCTGGCCATCCGCAAACTGGCCAGCGCCGAACGTGAGAAACGCGTTGACGCCATGCTCAAGCTGGTGCAGCTGGAACCGTTCGCCCATCGCCGCCCTTCGCAACTCTCCGGCGGCCAGCAACAACGCGTCGCCATCGCCCGCGCGCTGGTGTACGAGCCGCGTATCCTGCTGATGGACGAACCCCTCGGCGCCCTCGACAAGAAGCTGCGTGAAGACCTGCAGGACGAGCTGCGCCAGCTGCACCGGCGCCTGGGCATCACCATCGTCTACGTGACCCATGACCAGGAAGAAGCCATGCGCCTGTCCCAGCGCATCGCGATTTTCAGCCACGGCAAAATCGTCGGCCTGGGCAGCGGTTTCGACCTGTACCAGAACCCGCCGAACGCGTTTGTCGCCTCGTTCCTGGGCAATTCCAACTTCCTCAAGCTCAAGGCCCAGGGCAATGCGGCAGCGTCGTTCGAAGGCCAGTCGCTGTCGATCCGCCTGACCACCGGGCTGCGCACCGAGCAGGACGTATTGCTGATGGTGCGCCCGGAAAAGGCCCTGGCGCTGAGCGTCGAACAGGCCACCGAGCAACCGCTGGCGGCGGGCTGGAATGAGGTTTCGGCGATTGTCGGGGAGGTGCTGTTTCTGGGCGAGAGCCAGACGTGCGCGGTGAAAACCCTGGGTGGGACTTCGATGACGGTCAAGGCGCTGTCTGCTGCGGGCATGCCGCTCAAGACCGGTGACCCGGTGCGGGTGCGCTGGGCCACGGCGGATGCGTGTGTGTATACGCAGTGGGCCGAGAGTGATTTGAACAAGGCGGCCGGGGCGCATTGAGCCTGCCTTGGAAGGCTTCATGTGGCAGCGGCTGGGAGAGTGTCAGCTCGTTTGTAGCTGGCCGTTCCGCCATCGGAGCTTCGTATCAACCTCTGTACCAAATGGCCCAGATGACGGTTGCAATCGCCCAGATATGACAGCTGCGATAGGGCCACAATGCCCATCTTCTGAGCGCTAAAGGAACTGACGCCAACTCTTCCTCGGTGACGAGGCCAGCTTTCACGAAGCGCTTTGAATCGGACAGGAAATCAACCATAAGCCCCATGCGGTGAAACCTATCGATCCGTTGGTTTCTTTTCCAAAAACGTTTATGCCTACGAACTCTTTCGTTGTCACTGAAGTAACTTTCCAGCTCGTCGAGTTTTCTATATTCGGCGTATAGAATCAGCCCCAAAAGGACGTGCGTCCCAGCCATCAGCACGATGCTATAGACAAGAAAGAGCGACATTATTAAGCCCCCTCTGATTGAAATAAAAAAACACCATCGACCTCTAGGATCTCTCCACCCAGGAAAGCACCGACATCTCCCAAAAAAGAACCTCCTGCGTACCCTCCCGCAGCGCCACCGATAATTCCACAGGCCAACTCAGCGCGTCCCTTGGTCGAAATAGCGAAAGCTATCTTACAAACACTCCGCCCAACCCTTGCACCATAGACTCCCCCGATCGAGGCCCCCGTCACGCTACCCGCCAACCGCCCCGTCTCCACGTATTTGGCTCGCCGACACTGCGCCTCCCTCCCGGTCATACAGGCCTCCTTGATCTCCAATCCCGCCGCGCCAACGTCCATCGCCATTCCCACATACATACCCTTGCCCAACCACTTCGACACTTGCGCAATCGCCCCCATCCGCTGGGCATAGCCGGCAATCTCGCCCTTGTGCAAATAGCTGTTGGTGGAGACCCCGAGGACCTCCTTCAACGACTGGTTACTGCGCAAGCCCGTGCCCAATCTGCCCGCGCCACGCAGTTGAGTATCCAGCAATGCAAACAGCATCTGCCGCTGGCGAATGAAAGTCTCGCGATCCAACCCGCCCGTTTTCAATCGTTGATGCAAACGCTCTATTTCCTCCAACGTATGCACTGTTTCATCCAAATGCCGCGCCCAGGCCGATGTCGCGCTGCCGACGCCAATCGAGCCATAGGTCAGCAAGCTCTGCAGCAAGTCATAGTCATTGACCACCGCCGCGCCGGTCGATGAGTGCTGTTCCAAGTCGCGCCGCACCTGCTCGGCATGGCGCATCAACCAGGCTTCGTCCCTGGAGCATTCCACGCTGTGTGCATCGGGAATAATCACTAATTGCCCCGGCGTGACCAGCCCATGGCGCAGGTGCCGGTTGAGCACATCAAAATGGTCGGAGCGCTGGCGGCTCAAGCCTCCCCCCATCAAGCGGGACTTCAAGCTGCTGTAGTCGGTTGTATGGTCGTTGATATAACTCTGCGCCATGCCCTGCATCCCGCGTCCAATAGAGATGGCGTCGGAATATAGGCAAGCGAATACGGCCCGGAAACAAGCAGCAAGGAGTGAAGATAAATAGAGAAGTTGCCTACGCCGCCAGGAAAAACCGACTACAGAAAAATACCCGGCAAGCGCCGGGTATTTGATTTGACGTGATGATCAGTCCGAATAACCCAGCCTTACCGCACGAACCTTCTGCGTCTGCTTGCGCGTCGCCAGGCAGTAATACAAAGGACACGTCACCACCAACCCCACCAGCCACGACAAGTCCGCGCCTTCCACCAGGTTGGCCCAGGGCCCCACATACAACGACGTATTGGCAAACGGCAATTGCACGATGATGCCGATGAAATATGCCACGATCGCATGCAGGTTGAACCGGCCATACACCCCGCCGTCGGCCTGGAAGATCGAGGCGATGTCGTACACCCCGCGCTTGATGATGTAGAAGTCGATCAGGTTGATCGAGGCCCACGGCACCAGCACCAGCAACAGCGCGAGGATCAATCCGATAAATTGCGCGATGAAGTCCGCCGACGCGCCCAGCGCCACTACACAGCAACCGGCGAGGATCACGCCCGACAGCACTACGCGCACCTTGATGCTGGGCGTCCAGCGGCTGGCGAAGGTCTGGATCGAGGTGATAATCGAGAGCACCGCGCCGTACAGGTTCAGTGCGTTGTGGCTGATGATATTGAGCAGGAACAGCACCATCAGGATCGGCCCCAGCGCGCCCGTGGCTTGCTTGACCGCGACCATCGCTTCGGTGCCTTCCGGTGTCGCCAGTGCCGCCACCAGGCCGAAGGCGAACGACAGGATGGTGCCCAGTGTTGCGCCCAGGTAGGTGGCGATAAATGGCCGGGTGATGCCGATGTCCGCCGGCAGGTAGCGCGAATAGTCACTGGTGTAGGGCGAGAAGCTGATCTGCCAGATCACCCCGAGCGACACCGTGGCCAGCCAGCCGGCGGCGTTGAAACCGCCGCGGGTGAGGAAGTCGGCCGGCAGGTCATGGGCAAAGATGTAGACAAACCCGGCGAGCAACGCGCTGCCCATCACCCAGGTGCCGATGCGATTCAAGGTATGGATAAAGCGGTAGCCGATCACGCCGATGGCCGTGGCGCTGAGGGCGCCGATCAGGATGCTCGCCGGCACCGGGACCGACGGCACGATGCCGACGATGGATTTGCCGGCCAGCACGATGTTGGAAATGAAAAAGCCGATGTAGATCAGCGCCGCGAAAAATACGATCAGCAGCGCGCCGTAGCGCCCGAACTGGCCACGGCTCTGCACCATCTGCGGGATGCCCATGCGCGGGCCCTGGGCAGATGCGAGGGCAATCACGATGCCGCCAAGCAGATGCCCAAGGGCAATCGCCAGCAGCCCCCACATCAGATTGAGATGAAACACCTGGGCCACCATTGCGCCGGTGACGATGGGCAGCGGCGCGATATTGGTGCTGAACCACAACGTGAACAGGTCGCGGGCTTTCCCGTGGCGCTCTGAGAGGGGGACGTAATCGACCGTGTGATGCTCGATCAGGGGGTCTTGCCGGGACATCTGAGGCATAGGAATAACTCGCGTTTGTCTGATCTTATAGTTGTTTGACGCCAACCGAGGGGAACTCTAGGGCCGCCCTCAGCATGAACACCATATTATGGTATTCCAAGCTTTTAACAAGACTGATCCGTTGTTTTAGCCCGCCTCCGATCCGGCAATCCCGCCCCGAGAAAACCCATTATCAAGGCATAAATCCCCGTAATAGAGGGTTTTTTGCGGTTCTTGACACGTTTATCGCCCGTTTAAAAAAGCCCTTGCAACTCATGTATTACGGTATACCATCAGACCTATAAATTTAAAAAACCGCTTCATAGCAGAGGACAATCCCATGATCGATGCCGCCGTCTACAAACAAGTGATGGGTTCGTTTCCGTCCGGGGTCACCGTAATTACTACGCTGGACGACGACGGGCAAATCGTCGGCCTCACCGCCAGCGCGTTCAGCTCGCTGTCCATGGACCCGGCCCTGGTGCTCTTCTGCCCCAACTACAGCTCTGACTCCTACCCCGTACTGATCAAGAACAAGCGCTTCGCCATCCATGTGTTGTCCGGCGGACAGCAAAGCGAAGCCTATGCCTTTGCGCGCAAAGGCAAGGACAAGGCCCAGGGCATCGAGTGGACCCTGAGTGCATTGGGCAATCCGATCCTGGCCAATGCCACAGCGGTCATTGAATGCCAGTTGTGGCGCGAATACGAAGGCGGCGACCACGCAATCATGGTTGGCTCGGTCAAGAACTTGATCGTGCCGACACAGCCGAATGGACCCCTGGTGTATTGCCACGGCAAGATGGGTACCCTGCCGGTGCCTGCCTGATACCCCGCTGAACCCATTTTTTTTGCGGAAAACAACAATAGATCCGAGGTACGCGTCATGAAATTTTCGCTGTTCGTACACATGGAACGCTGGGATGAAAGCGTCAGCCACCGTCAGTTGTTCGAAGACTTGACCGAACTGACCCTGATGGCCGAAGCCGGTGGTTTCAGCACCGTGTGGATTGGCGAACACCACGCGATGGAATACACCATATCGCCAAGTCCCATGCCGCTGCTGGCTTACCTCGCGGCCAGGACCACCACTATCCATCTGGGCGCCGGCACCATCATCGCGCCGTTCTGGCACCCGCTGCGGGTGGCGGGCGAATGCGCGTTGCTCGACGTGATCAGCAACGGGCGCATGGAAGTAGGCCTGGCCCGTGGCGCTTATCAGGTCGAGTTCGACCGCATGGCCGGCGGCATGCCTGCCTCGAGCGGTGGCCAGGCCCTGCGCGAAATGGTGCCGGTAGTGCGCGCCCTGTGGAAAGGCGACTACGCCCACGACGGCGACATCTGGAAATTCCCCACCTCCACCAGCGTACCCAAGCCGATCCAGCAGCCCAGCCCACCGATGTGGATCGCCGCCCGCGACCCCGACTCCCATCATTTCGCCGTGGCCAACGGCTGCAACGTGATGGTCACGCCGCTGATGAAGGGCGATGAAGAAGTCCTGGACCTGAAAAACAAATTCCAGGCTGCCCTGGACAACAACCCTGGCGTGCCGCGCCCGCAGTTGATGGTGCTGCGTCACACCCACGTGCACGCCGCTGATGATCCGCAGGGCTGGAAAGTCGGGGCCAAGGCGATCTCGAAGTTCTATCGCACCTTCGATGCCTGGTTCGGTAACAAGAGCGTGCCGGTCAACGGTTTCCTGGAGCCAAGTCCGGAAGAGAAGTTCGCCGCACGCCCCGAGTTCGAACTGGAGAGCCTGCACAAAACCGCGATGATCGGCACTGCAGAAGAGATCATCCCGCGTATTCGGTATTACCAGGAACTGGGCGTGGATGAGTTCAGCTTCTGGTGCGACAACAGCCTGCCCCATGCCGAGAAGAAGAAGTCCCTGGCCCTGTTTATCGAGCAGGTGATGCCAGCGTTTCGTTGACCGTCCGCAGGCGTCGCTTCAAGCAGATGCGACGCCTGCACACCCGGTGATCAGTTGAACAGCTCGACACCCAACTGAAACGCGACCCACAGCGCCAGACCCGTGGCGAAGAGCAACGCAATGTTCTCGAACAGGTTATTGCGGTACTCCTTGCCGAGCAGCGACTTCTGGTTGGACATGATCAGCAGGCCGAGGGAAATCACCGGCAGGCCGATGATGTTCAACGCGCTGACACCAATGGTCAGCGTGACAAAGTCCGGCATGCCCGGCAGCGACCAGACCAGCGGGGTCACCAGGATGAACAGCATGAACCACTTGTGCATCGGGTCATGGTGGAACTCTTTGCCATAGCGTTCCCGGCGTCCGGGGCGCACGTGCTGGAAGGCATCGGTGATCAGCATCGGAAAGGCCGTGGTCTTGCCCGAGATGCTGGCGAACAGCGTCGCGAACACGCCGATAAAGAAGATGTACCAGCCGATCGGGCCGAAGAAGATCTCCAGCGCCTTGCCCAGGTCGCCCAGGGTATTCACTTCAATGCCGTTGGGCCGCAGGATCTCGGCGCCGACAATCCAGATCGCCAGGTTGATCACAATGCCGACGAACACGGCGAACAGCAGGTCGTTACGCTGGATGCGCTTGTGCTGCGGGCCGATCCAGCCCTTCTGGCGCATCACATAGGGGTGCACGAAGTTGGCGATCGAGCCCGCCACCGCGCCGATCACCGAGACCGCCACCAGCAACGCGCCATGCACACCCTCATCCGGCGGAATGCTGAAACCGATCGTGCCTCTGACAATACCCGCCATGTCCGGCCCGGACATCACCGCCAAGGCAATGAACGCCAGGGTCATGATCGCCAGCAGGCCCTTCATCACGCCTTCGATCATCGAATAGATATTGCGCCCCACCAGCAGCCACACTGCCAACACCACGGCCACCGAACACAGCAGCGCGTAGTCGGTCTTGAACAGCATGGCCAGGGCTTCACCCGCGCCCTTGATCATGTAGGCATTCATCAAATGCCCCATCAGCAGCGCATACACCAGCAGGAACCAGGCGAAAAACGGGTTCAACTGGGCATAGCCCTGAAGGATCGTCATGCCTTGGTTATTGCACAGCTGGAAGCGCGCAATGATGTTGACGATCAGGTACCTGAGCAGCAGCGATACCGCGAGCACCCACATCATGGCGTAGCCGTAGTTGGCGCCGGCAACGGAGGAGGTAATCAGATCGCCTGCGCCCAGCCAGGACAGTACCGCGATAACGCCGGGGCCGAGCAGCTTTAGAAGTCGTACAACATGGCCGGGCGCAGGCGCCGCAGCCTTGCCTTCGACGGAAGGAAAACCGGTCATAGGGGGGAGTCTCCGTTATTTTTTTTGTGAGAGCGGTGATAGTCGAACACAGTTGATACGACGTCGTACAACTCCAATAGTCGGTTAAGTATTAATAAATGTTTCGCGCCGCCAGGAGTGCCCGCGATGCGCTGGAATCATCGCCTTGCGACAAAATGTACTAACCAGTTACTTATCTTGCTAAAATCGCGGTCCTGCCCTATTGCCTGTCAATTAAGCGAACGAAATGTTCAACGCAGCGAAGATCAAATGTGGGAGGGGATCTGCGCTAACTGATCGGCATTAGGCTTTGCCCTCTCTCACTCGAGCCCTTTCGACATGAAACGAGCATCGCGCGCCGCTGGCGCCTCTAGATTCTTACTCCTTGGCCTGGGCGTGATCATCGCCCTGCTCGGCCTTGCCCTCGCCGTTGGCGGCGCCAAACTGGTCAGCCTGGGAGGTTCCTGGTACTTCCTGGTCGGTGGCGTGGCCATGGCCCTTGCCGGACTGCTGATTGCCCGGCGCAACCCGGCGGGTGCCTGGCTGTTCGCCGCGTTCCTGGTCGCCACGGCCGTATGGGCCGTCGCGGATGTGGGCCTGGTGTACTGGCCGCTGTTTTCGCGCCTGTTCATGTTCGCGGTGATCGGTATCGTGGTCGCGCTGGTGTATCCGCTGCTGGTCGGTAAACCGGCGCGTGGTGCGTACGGCGTCGCCGCTGTACTGGCGCTGGGCGTGGCGGTGGCGGCGGGCAATATGTTCGTCGCTCACCCAAGCGTCGCGCCGACCGGCGCCGGCCCCGGCATCACCCCGGTGGCCGCGGCTGATGCCCAGAAAGACTGGGCCCACTACGGCAACACCGAAGGCGGCAGCCGCTTCGCCGCGCTGGACCAGATCAATCGCGACAACATCGACAAGCTCAAAGTCGCCTGGACCTACCACACCGGTGACGTGGCGATCAGCGACGGTAACGGTGCCGAGGACCAGCTGACGCCCCTGCAGATCGGCAACAAAGTCTTCATCTGCACCCCGCACAACAACCTCATCGCGCTCGACGCCGACACCGGCAAGGAACTGTGGAGGAACGAGGTCAACGCCCAATCGGCGGTCTGGCAGCGGTGTCGTGGGATGGCCTACTTCGACGCCACTGCGCCGATTGCCCAGCCGACCCAACCCAACAGCTCGCCGATTATTGCCGCCAGCGTGGCCGCCGGTGCGCAATGCCAGCGTCGCCTGCTGACCAACACCATCGATGCACGCCTGATCGCCGTGGATGCCGACACCGGCAAATTCTGCGAAGACTTCGGCACCCACGGCCAAGTGGATTTGAAGGCCGGCCTGGGTAATGTGCCGGACAGCTACTACCAATTGTCGTCGGCGCCGCTGATTGCCGGTACCACCGTAGTGGTGGGCGGTCGCGTCGCGGATAACGTACAGACCGATATGCCCGGCGGCGTGATCCGTGGTTTCGATATCATCAGCGGCCAGATGCGCTGGGCGTTCGACCCCGGCAACCCTGAAGACAAACATGCGCCAGCCGAGGGCAGCACCTACGTGCGCAGCACCCCGAACAGCTGGGCGCCGATGTCCTACGACCCGCTGATGAACACGGTCTTCCTGCCGATGGGCAGCTCGTCCACCGACATCTACGGTGTGGAGCGCACCCAGCTCAATCATAAATACGGTGCTTCGGTACTGGCGCTGGACGCCTCCACCGGCGCCGAGAAATGGGTGTACCAGACGGTCCACAATGACCTGTGGGACTTCGACCTGCCGATGCAACCCAGCTTGATCGATTTCACCCCGCCGGGCAGCGACAAGGCGGTGCCCGCCGTGGTGATCGGCACCAAGGCCGGGCAAATCTATGTACTCGACCGCACCACCGGCAAGCCGTTGACCGACGTGCAGGAAGTGCCGGTCAAAGCCGCGAACATTCCCAACGAGCCGTACTCCCCCACCCAGCCCAAATCCCTGGGCATGCCGCAGATCGGCGCACAGACCCTGACCGAATCGGACATGTGGGGCGCCACGCCGTTTGACCAGTTGCTGTGCCGCATCGACTTCAAGGGCATGCGCTACGACGGCCTGTACACTGCGCCGGGTACCGATAAATCCCTGAGTTTCCCGGGTTCCCTGGGCGGCATGAACTGGGGCAGTATTTCCACCGACCCGGTGCACGGTTTTATCTTCGTCAACGACATGCGCCTGGGCCTGTGGATCCAGATGGTGCCGTCGCAGAACAAGGCCCTGGCGGCCTCCGGCGGTGAAGCGCTGAACACCGGCATGGGCGCTGTGCCGCTCAAGGGCACGCCCTATGCGGTGAACAAGAACCGCTTCCTGTCGGTAGCCGGCATTCCGTGCCAGGCGCCGCCGTTCGGCACCTTGACCGCCATCGACATGAAAACCCAGAAAATCGCCTGGCAAGTACCGGTGGGCACTGTTGAAGACACCGGCCCCCTGGGCATCCGCATGCACCTGCCGATCAAAATCGGCCTGCCGACCCTCGGCGGTACGCTGTCGACCCAGGGTGGCCTGATCTTTATCGCCGGCACCCAGGACTTCTACCTGCGCGCCTTCAACAGCGGCAACGGCGATGAAATCTGGAAAGCCCGCCTGCCGGTGGGCAGCCAGGGCGGCCCGATGACCTACGTGTCACCCAAGACCGGCAAGCAGTACATCGTCGTCACCGCCGGCGGTGCGCGCCAGTCCACCGACCGTGGCGACTATGTGATCGCCTACTCCCTGCCGTAACAACCCCTGTTCGCGCGGTGCGACCGCACCGCGCTTTTGTGTCTGGAAAATCCTGCATGAACCCTACTTCTCATACCTGCATTGGGCGCCTGGTGCTGGGCCTGGCCTTTGCCGCCGCCCTGCCCGCTCAAGCCGACGACACCACCCTGACCGGCGACTGGGGCGGCCTGCGCCGTGAACTCGACGACCAGGGCGTGCGCTTCAGTGGCGACTACAGTGGCGAGACCGCCTACAACGCCCATGGCGGCCAGCATCGCTCGGCGCGCTACTCACAAAACCTCAAGCTCGGCGTGCAGTTCGACCTGGGCAAACTCTACGGTTTCAACAACGGCGACCGCATCCAGCTGACCATCAACGACCGACGCGGCAACAGCGCCTCCGAAGACCTGGTGGGCAACCGCCTGCCGATCCAGGAAAACTACGGCGGCCTTTATACCCGCCTCACCGAGTTGAGCTACGAACGCACGCTGTTCACCCCGGCACTTAACGTCAAGCTCGGCTACATGGCCATGGGCAATGACCTCGGCGGCCTGGACAGCGGCATCCTGTGCAACTTCATGAACGCCGGGTTCTGCGGGCACCCGCTGAACATGTCGGGCGGCAGCGGCTGGGCCAACTACCCGAATGCGCACCTGGGTGCACGGGTTAAATACGACTTTTCGCCCAACTGGCAACTGCGCGTTGCCGCGTTCAATGTCGACCCGTCCAGCAACGGCAATTCCAGCCGCGCCTGGCACCTGGGGCCCAAACACACCACCGGTACCGTGGTGCCCATCGAGCTGATCTACAAACACGCCGGCCGCCTGCCGGGTGAGTACAAGCTCGGTTACTACTACGACAGCTCCGATGTAAAACGCATCGGCAGCGACAAAGCGGTCAGCGGTCGCGGCGGCCACTACCTGTTGATCGACCAGGCGGTGTGGGCCTCTCCGACGTCCCAGGGCCGCAGCCTGCATGCCTTTGCTCAATACTCGGCGGCCAGCGAAGCGGCGTCGCCGTTCAGCAAGTGGTATGGCGCGGGGGTGGTGTTGTACAAACCGTTCGAAGGCCGCCCACGGGACACCGTCGCCCTGGGCTATGGACGCGCCGTGCCGAACCCGCGCAGTCGCGATGTACAGGAACTGGCGGCCGTCAATGCAGGCAACCCCTACCCTGCCCTGGACAGCGCCGAGCAGTTGATCGAACTCAGCTACGGCTACCAGGCCACGCCGTGGCTGACCTTGCGTCCGGATGTGCAATACATCATCGAACCGGGGGCGTTTTCCGGGGAAAGTATCGACAATGCGCTGATACTGGGTTTGCAGGTCAAGGCGGTGTTCTAAGCCGCGCCCTGCTGGTACTGCCTGGGCGTACACCCGAACTCGCGGCGAAACACCGTGTGCAGGTATTGCGCCGAGGTGAACCCGCAGGTCTGCGCAATATCGGCAATCGCCAGCGCCTGGTTTTCCAGGCCCTTGGCGGCGGCGGCGAGTTTGAAGCGCAAGATCTCGTCGTGCACGCTGCACCCGCGCACCTTGCGAAAGTGCGACTCCAACGATGAGCGCGACACCCCGACATACGCCGCCACCTGCGCGGTCTTGATGCCCTGGCACGCGTACTGGCGGATAAACAGCAGGGCCTGCATCACATAGGGATTGCCCAAAGGCTGGTGCAGGCTGGAGGCCTGCACGTTGATTGCGTCCGGCGGCACCAGCACCTGCGTACCCGCGCAGGGTTTGCCATGCAGCATCTGGTGCAGCAGCGCGGCGGCAGTGCGGCCCATGGTTTCGGTGCCCTGGATCACCGAACTGAGCGGCACCCGCGTCAGCGTGCGGGTCAGCGGGTCGTTGTCGATGCCGATCAGCGCCACTTCCTCCGGCACCGCAATGCCTGCTGTCAGGCAGGCCTGCAACAGCTGCCGGGCACGGGCGTCGGTCACCGCAATAATGCCGATAGGCTTGGGCAGGCTGTGCAGCCAGGCAATCTGCTGCTCCACCGCGCTGTCCCACGACGGCGCGCTGGTCCCCAGGCCGCGATAGATCTCTACCTGCAAACCGTCGCGCTGCATCAACCCGCGAAAAGCCTTCTCACGCTCCTGGGCCCAGCGATTGGCCTGGGCTTCAGGCAGGCTGAAACAGGCAAACCGTGTCAACCCGGCCTCGATCAGGTGCTCGTAGGCCAGTTTCATGAGCGCATGGTTATCGGTCGCCACATAGGGAATCCCCTTGGGGTACAGGCTGACGTCCTCATACGACCCGCCCACCGCCACCACCGGTATCCGACTCCCGACCAACGCCTCGCCAATCAGCGGGTCATCGAAATCGGCAATGATCCCATCGCCCTGCCAACGCTCGATACCGCGCAGGCGACAGAGAAAATCCTCCTCCAGGAACAAATCCCAGGACGCACGCGTGCTGCTCAGGTAATTGCCGATACCGGCGATGATGCCACGGTCGTAGATTTTGCTGCCGTTGAAGAGCAAGGCGATGCGGTGCACGGGCGGTAGGGTTTTCATTGGTTTTGTCCTGGGGCCGGTGGGTGCAGATGAGTACTCAGAGGTCTGACTGCTCAGGATAGCGGGCCTTGGATGAGGCCCGCTAGAACAATGAGTCGCAGCGACTCTTCAAACTATCTGACTCTAAGCAGCACAACCACGACCCCCATCCAAATACAAGCAATTATCATCATTGCCAAATCGACAACTAAGAGACGCTTCAGGTATGGGGGAAACTTTTCAATATCGCCTGGATCAACCTCCCCCATAATGATAGAAGCCCTTGGCCAGACAACCATTCCGGCAATTTTCGAAATTTCCAAGAGCGACCAAATCAAACCTCGCCTCCCCAGACTTGTGCCCCATATATACATATAACGACTATTTTTTAGGGCCTCCTTCATGGCATCTAGGTGACAGTGAGTAAGGTAAAGGCTAAATGCAAGGCCAGCAGCTGCAAGTAAAATAGGGCCTCCGGCGAATATGATCGCAACCCAAGGTGGCCAAGTATCGATGTTAGTCATGGTTTGTAGCCTCATAGATTTTTTCACCTATGTATTCGCCACCTTCACCACCGTAAGTGGTACCTGCCCATGCGCCAGCACCGACTAAAGCCGCGACGCAGACAACTCCTCCTATCCCGGTGGTAACACCCAATGCTAAACAGATTGAGCCGCCAGCCGCGCCGGCCAACCCTCCTGCTCCAGCACCAAAAAAGGTAGCGCCTGCAAATTTTCCCGCTTCCGTAAACTTGATCCTCTTGCACGACTGCGCAGAGTCACCGTTACACACTTGCTGAACAGCCAATAACGAAGACACCCCACCAAGACCAATACCGATGTACCCCCCTGCCTTCATATACTTCGTGGCACGGCTGACCGACTCCACATGAGCGGCATACCCCGGAATCTGCCCCGGCCCGCCCGCCTTGTCCCAGTGATGCACCAGGCTGCGGCTGGAAATACCCAGGGCCGATTTCAACTTCGGGTGATCGCCCAAGGTTGTCTGGCCGCGCAAGCGCGTGGAGTTGAGCAAATGGGCATCCAGCTGGTGCATCAACCGCTGGCGATCTGCAAAGAACTGCGACGATCTAAGGTGACCGTGCTGCCGATAGCTTTCCTGATGCAGGCGCTCCATCGCCTGGAGTGTGTCGCGCAGATTGCTCAGGTGCTTCTCCAACACCACCGCACTGACGCCGAGCCAGGTTGAAGTATGGCCGATAAACCCGGCAATTTCGGCACCGTGGCGAAAAAGGAAGTCAGCCTCGTCCGGCGTCAAGGTATCCAGGGAGGCGTCGACCTGTCTGGCGGCCTGCATCAGTTGCGCTTCTTGATAGGTGCAGGAGGTATTGCTCGGATCACTGAGCACAATCATTGAGCCGGCTTTGACATTACCCGTATTGGGATTTAGTGCCTGGAACTTGCGCATCACAGCTGGGTCGAGCGTCGGAAAAAGCGTAGCCTCCAGCGCCTCGCGGGTCATGCTCTTAGGCACGATATAGAAGCCAGGCTCCTGGTCGCTCTCTGCGTTGGATGCTCGACGGGAGGGCACGAAACCATATTGACGCGGCGCTACAGGGCTGGCGCTTACCGTTGATGTGTTGGGTTGAGCAATTCGCTGATTAATAGGCGATGCTGAGTTTTCGTTTTCGTAGGTGGCTGAGTACACCGAAGGAATCAACCGAGCTTGACATGGGCAACTGCTGAAACTATCCAGTGTGCCTGCCACACGTTTACCGTGACTCTCAATATGGGAAATGCCGCCTAGAATCTGGTATGTCCCTTTATGTTTTCCGCAGGTAACCAGGTCACCTTCGCGAGCATGGAGAATCCCGTAGATATTAACTCTTGGATCACCTTCGATAATTCTACCGCCGCACGTCGTTCTATCACCCAGGCCAACAAAATGTCCTTCACTCATGCACTGCGCCCTTTAAATTAGTCCACTGCCAATGCGCGAAACGGCAAAGCAATCAAGCCCTGTCCCGCTCAATCCTTACTGGGTGACTGCCTTCGGCCGCCACTCGATAAATTGCAATAGGTGGATGAGCCTTGCGGTAGGCATTTTTTTTATCATCACGTCCAACACTTGCTTACTGAGCCCCGTTTTTTTGCTCAGTGAGCGAAGACTTATCCAACCCACTCAAAAACTCAGGCGATACGTCGTTGGTATACAACAAGGCTTGTGATGTATTCATCTCTATGTTCCTTATCTCAGTTTAGTTCGCCGCCCTCACTTGATCACATCAAGGCAGTGACTGGCGCTCCGAACTTTGAAGAGGCATTTACCCGCCGTAAAGTCAGACGTTTCCCTAAATCCTGTACTCCCTGAGCCGTCCCGAGTTCCTCACTCAAAATCGCACCACCCCTTGGTGATTTTCATAATCAGCAGCCCCAGTGCCGTTGCTAGTATCCAGACACCGCCAAGAACAATAAGGAAAACGCCATGCCGTACTTCCCCGGTGTCGAGCAGGTCCGCTTCGAAGGCCCTGCCAGCGACGCTCCCCTCGCCTTTCGTCACTACGACGCCAACAAGCTGATCCTCGGCAAGCCCATGCGGGAGCACCTGCGCATGGCGGCCTGCTACTGGCACACCTTTGTGTGGCCGGGGGCGGACATGTTTGGGGTGGGCACCTTCAAGCGGCCGTGGCAGCGCAGCGGTGACCCGATGGAGCTGGCCATCGGCAAGGCGGAGGCGGCCTTTGAGTTTTTCTCCAAGCTGGGCATCGACTACTACAGTTTTCACGACACCGATGTGGCGCCCGAAGGCAGTTCGCTCAAGGAGTACTGCAACCACTTTGCGCAGATGGTCGACCACCTGGAGCGTCATCAGGAACAGACCGGTATCAAGCTGCTGTGGGGCACCGCCAATTGCTTCAGCAACCCGCGCTTTGCCGCCGGTGCTGCGAGCAACCCCGACCCGGAGGTGTTCGCCTACGCCGCCGCCCAGGTGTTCAGCGCGATGAACGCCACGCTGCGGCTCAAGGGTTCCAACTACGTGCTGTGGGGCGGTCGTGAAGGCTATGAAACCCTGCTCAACACCGACCTCAAGCGCGAGCGTGAACAGCTCGGTCGGTTCATGCGCATGGTGGTGGAACACAAGCACAAGATCGGCTTTACCGGCGACCTGCTGATCGAGCCCAAGCCCCAGGAGCCGACCAAGCATCAGTACGATTACGACAGCGCCACGGTGTTCGGCTTCCTGCACGAGTACGGCCTGGAGCACGAGATCAAAGTGAACATCGAGGCCAACCATGCGACGTTGGCCGGGCACAGCTTTCACCATGAGATTGCCACCGCCGTGTCCCTGGGGATTTTCGGCAGCATCGACGCCAACCGTGGCGACCCGCAGAACGGCTGGGATACCGACCAGTTCCCCAACAGCGTCGAGGAAATGACCCTGGCCACCTATGAAATCCTCAAGGCCGGCGGCTTCAGGAACGGCGGCTACAATTTCGATTCCAAGGTGCGCCGCCAGAGCCTGGACGATATCGACCTGTTCCACGGGCATGTCGCAGCGATGGATGTATTGGCCCTGGCCCTGGAACGCGCGGCCGCCATGGTGCAGAACGACCGCCTGCAACAGTTCAAGGACCAGCGCTATGCCGGCTGGCAGCAGCCGCTGGGCAAAGCCGTACTGGCGGGCGAGTTCAGCCTGCAATCCCTGGCCGAACATGCGTTTGCCAACGAACTGGACCCGCAGGCCGTGAGTGGGCGGCAGGAGATGCTGGAAGGAATCGTGAACCGGTTCATCTACACCTGACGCTCCTACAGGGGCGGTGACATTTGCGCGACAAATCTATGCACAGAGCGCCCAAGGACGCTCTACAGTTTCAGGCGCACCACGCTGTGTCTTTTCCAACAACAATAAAAGGACGCACCACCATGAAGTCATTCAAACGTACGCTGCTCGCCACTGCCCTGGCCCTGCTCGCCCTGCCGGTGATGGCCGATTCGGCTCACCCGAAAATCGGTTTTTCCATCGACGACCTGCGCCTGGAGCGCTGGTCCCGCGACCGTGACTACTTCGTCGCCGCGGCGGAGAAACTCGATGCCAAGGTGTTCGTGCAGTCCGCCGATGCCAACGAGCAGAAGCAAATCTCGCAGATCGAAAACCTGATCTCCCGTGGCGTCGATGTGATCGTGATCGTGCCGTTCAATGCCACGGTGCTCACCAACGCGGTGGCCGAAGCCAAGAAGGCCGGGATCAAGGTGGTGTCCTATGACCGCCTGATCCTCAATGCGGACATCGATGCCTACATCTCCTTCGATAACGAAAAAGTCGGCGAAATGCAGGCCAGCGGCGTGCTGCAAGCGGCGCCCAAGGGCAATTACTTCCTGCTCGGTGGCGCGCCGACCGACAACAACGCCAAGGTGCTGCGCGAAGGCCAGATGAAGGTGCTGCAACCGGCCATCGACAAGGGCGATATCAAGATTGTCGGCCAACAATGGGTGAAAGAGTGGAACCCCACCGAAGCCCTGAGCATCGTCGAGAACGCCCTGACTCGTAACAACAACAAGATCGACGCCATCGTCGCCTCCAACGATGCCACCGCCGGCGGTGCGATCCAGGCCCTGGCCGCGCAGAAGCTGGCGGGCAAGGTGCCGATTTCCGGCCAGGACGCCGACCTGGCGGCGATCAAGCGCGTGATCGACGGTACCCAGACCATGACCGTCTACAAACCGCTCAAGTTGATCGCCACCGAGGCGGCCAACCTCTCGGTGCAGTTGGCGCGCAATGAAAAGCCCACCTACAGCTCGCAATACGACAACGGCAGCAAGCAGGTCGACACCATCCTGCTCACCCCGACACCGCTGACCAAGGCCAATATCGACGTGCTGGAGAAGGACGGGTTCTACACCAAAGAGCAAATCGGCGGGCAATGATGACTGCCTCGATAAAACCTCGCCCCCTGTAGGAGCGAGCTTGCTCGCGAAAAACCCGAGAGCGCCGCGTTTATCCAGCAAGCGCGCATTATCGTTGACGTTATTCGCGAGCAAGCTCGCTCCTGCAGGGGTGGGGGCCAGCCTATTTGTGTGAGCCTTTCCCATGTCCGACTACCTGCTGCAAATGAACGGCATCGTCAAACGCTTCGGCGGTGTCAACGCCCTCAACGGCATCGACATCAACGTACGGCCCGGCGAGTGCGTCGGGTTGTGCGGCGAAAACGGTGCCGGCAAATCCACCCTGATGAAGGTGCTGTCGGCGGTCTATCCGTATGGCACCTGGGAGGGAGAAATCCTCTGGGACGGGCAGCCGCTCAAAGCCCAGTCCATCAGCGAAACCGAAGCCGCCGGCATCGTCATCATCCACCAGGAACTGACCCTGGTGCCCGACCTGTCGGTGGCCGAGAACATCTTCATGGGTCACGAGTTGACCCTGCCCGGCGGGCGCATGAATTACCCGGCGATGCTGCGCCGCGCCGAGGCGTTGATGCGTGAACTCAAGGTGCCGGACATGAATGTGGCGCTGCCGGTGTCGCAGTATGGCGGCGGCTACCAGCAACTGGTGGAGATCGCCAAGGCTCTCAACAAACAGGCACGCCTGCTGATCCTGGACGAGCCCTCCTCGGCCCTGACCCGTTCGGAAATCGACGTGCTGCTGGACATTATCCGTGACCTCAAGGCCAAGGGCGTGGCCTGCGTGTACATTTCGCACAAGCTCGATGAAGTGGCGGCGGTGTGCGACACCATCGCCGTGATTCGTGACGGCAAGCACATCGCAACCACCGCCATGGCCGACATGGACATCGCGCAGATCATCACGCAAATGGTCGGCCGCGAGATGAGTAACCTCTACCCCACCGAACCCCATGAGGTGGGTGAGGTGATATTCGAAGCGCGCAACGTCACCTGCTACGACGTCGACAACCCCAGGCGCAAACGCGTCGACGATGTTTCCTTCGTGCTCAGGCGTGGCGAAATCCTCGGTATTGCCGGGCTGGTGGGCGCCGGGCGCACGGAGATGGTGTCGGCATTGTTCGGCGCCTACCCCGGCCGCTACAGCGGTGAGGTGTGGCTGGAAGGCCAGGTGATCGACACGCGTACGCCGCTCAAGTCGATCCGCGCCGGGCTGTGCATGGTGCCCGAGGACCGCAAGCGCCAGGGCATCATCCCCGACCTGGGCGTGGGCCAGAACATCACCCTCGCGGTGCTCGACAGCTATGCCCACCTGACCCGCATCGACGCCGAGGCCGAACTGGGCAGCATCGACCAGCAGATCGCCCGCATGCACCTGAAAACCGCCAGCCCGTTCCTGCCGATTACCAGCCTGTCCGGTGGCAACCAGCAAAAAGCCGTGCTGGCGAAAATGCTGATGGCCAAGCCCAAGGTGCTGATCCTGGATGAGCCCACGCGCGGGGTGGATGTGGGCGCCAAGTACGAGATCTACAAACTGATGGGCGCGTTGGCGGCCGAGGGGGTGTCGATCATCATGGTGTCGTCGGAACTCGCCGAAGTGCTCGGCGTGTCCAACCGCGTGCTGGTGATCGGCGACGGCCAGCTGCGGGGCGACTTCATCAACCAGGGGCTCACCCAGGAACAGGTACTCGCCGCTGCGCTCAGCCAAAATAATAACGATCGGAAGACCGCGTAGATGAATCAGGTCAAACAGCTTTTCACCCGCTACAAAATGCTCGCGCTGGTGATCGCCGTCGCGTTCATCTGGCTGTTTTTCAGCTGGCAGACCGACGGCGGTTTCCTCACGCCGCGCAACCTGTCCAACCTGCTGCGGCAGATGTCCATCACCGGGATACTGGCGTGCGGCATGGTGCTGGTGATCATCAGCGGCGAAATCGATTTGTCGGTCGGCTCATTGCTGGGCTTGCTGGGCGGGCTGGCGGCGATCCTGGATGTGGTTTATCACATCCCACTGCTGGCCAACCTGAGCCTGGTCGCGTTGTGCGGCCTGATGATCGGCCTGGCCAACGGCTATATGACGGCGTACCTGCGCATCCCTTCGTTCATTGTCGGCCTGGGCGGGATGCTGGCGTTTCGCGGGATCCTGCTGGGCATTACCGGCGGCACCACCATCGCGCCGGTGTCGCCGTCGCTGGTGTACGTGGGCCAGGGCTATTTGCCGCATTCGGTGGGCATTGGCCTGGGTGTCCTGCTGTTTGCGTTGACCTTGTTCCTCACCTGGAAGCAGCGGCGCAACCGCGCACTGCATGGTTTGACCGCGCATGCCCTGATGCGCGACGCACTGCGCGTGGTGCTGATCGGCGCAGTGCTGGCCGGGTTCGTGACCACCCTCAACAGCTACGACGGCATCCCGGTGCCGGTGTTGCTGCTGCTGGTGCTGCTCGGCGTGTTCAGCTACGTCACCAGCCAGACCGTGTTCGGCCGCCGCGTGTATGCGGTGGGCAGTAACATGGAGGCCACGCGGCTGTCCGGTATCAACGTGCAGGCGGTGAAACTGTGGATCTTCGGCATCATGGGCGTGATGTGTGCGCTGGCCGGCCTGGTCAACACCGCACGCCTGGCCGCCGGCTCACCGTCAGCGGGGAACATGGGCGAACTGGACGCGATTGCCGCGTGCTTTATCGGCGGCACCTCGATGCGCGGCGGCTCGGGCACGGTGTATGGCGCGTTGCTCGGGGCACTGGTGATTACCAGCCTGGATAACGGCATGTCGATGCTGGACGTGGACAGTTACTGGCAGATGATCGTCAAGGGCAGCATCCTGGTGCTGGCGGTGTGGGTGGACGTGAGCACGCGGGCGGGACGGCGGTAAACCCAACGCCTACCAACACTGAATAACCCTGTGGGAGGGGGCTTGCCCCCTCCCACATTTGTCTGCCTTTCAACATTGGGATTGGTGGCATTTGGTCATGGTTTTTAAAGGGCCAGCAAGGCATGTCCCTTTAAATTGCAGGACGTTTCCTAGACAATCCCTGGCGCCTTGTGCCTGCTGGAATCGGTGGCTAGTCTGCGCTCCGTCACTGCCAAATCAGTGATCGGGTTTAGTCGCCCGGATTTCGAGCAAGCGTTTGGCTCCATGATGTTTTTATGGTGGCTGTGCGCGGGGCGCCCTCGGGCGCGCCGGATGCTCCGGACCGGTCGACTAACCTGCGTACAGCCGCCACCCTACGTTTAGTCGCGAAGCGTGTTGGCTCCATGATCATTCCGGAGTTACACCATGAACAAAGTCCTACCCGACCCACCCCACGATCCCGCAAAAGACCGCGCCGCCTTCAACCGCGCCATCGACCACTACCTGCCCGCCCAAGGCTTCCACTCGGTCAACGAAGACCTGAGCTTCGAAGACGCCCTGCTCTACACCGCCAGCTTGCTCGACAGCGCCTCCGCCACCGCACTCGATTGCGGCGAGCTGCTGCAAAGCCCCGCGCGGGCGAAAATCCTGGCGGTGTGGCACTTGCTGGAAATTGCCAAGACCACGGTTGATCGGTCCATCGAGTGCCTGACCGACACCAAAGCCCCTGCCTGAACGCGGTCAACACTGTGGGAGGGGGCTTGCTCCCGATGATGGCGGATCAGTCACAGAGGTATAGCTGACCCACCGCTATCGGGGGCAAGCCCCCTCCCACATTGGCCGCATTTTTTCTTGGATTATTGCGAACCGGAATTAAATGTCCATAATAGACAAACACGTTCAGTTCGAGGCTTCCATGTCCAATACCGTCATGATCGACCAGACCCCGGCCCGCACCGCAGACTTCATCATCATCGGCGGTGGCATCGCGGGGGCGTCCACCGGGTTCTGGTTGTCGCAGCACGGCAAAGTGCTGGTGCTGGAGCGCGAAAACCACCCGGCCTATCACTCCACCGGGCGCTCGGCGGCGCTCTACAGCGCAGCGTATGGCACTGCTCAAGTACGCGCGCTGACCCTGGCCAGCCGGGCGTTTTTCGACCAGCCGCCAGCAGGTTTCTGCGAACACCCACTGCTCACACCGCGGGGCGAAATGACCGTCGATTTCACCGGCGATCCGGCCGAGCTCGATAGTCAATACCGGAGCGCCAAAGCCACCGTGGCAGAGGTGGAGCGCTTGAGCGCCGACGAGGCCTGCAAACGCTTGCCGATCCTGCGCCGGGAAAAGGTCCACGGTGCCATCTATGACCCCACGGCGTGCGACATCGACACCGATGCCCTGCACCAGGGCTACCTGCGCGGCATACGCCGCAACAATGGCGAAGTGCGCACCGACAGCCATGTGCTGAGCTTGAGCCGCGAGTCCGACGGCCTCTGGCATGTGCATACCCAGGATGCGAACTTCACCGCCCCGATCATCATCAACGCCGCTGGCGCCTGGGCCGACCATATCGGCGGCCTGGCGGGTGCGGCGTCCATCGGCCTGCAGCCCAAGCGCCGATCGGCATTTATCTTCGCAGGTCCCGACGGTGTGAACAGCCATGACTGGCCAATGCTGGTAGCTCTCGACGAAGCCTTCTACATGAAGCCGGATGCCGGCGTGTTCCTCGGCTCGCCAGCCAACGCCGACCCGGTGGAGCCCCAGGACGTACAGCCCGAAGAGCTGGATATCGCCATGGGCATCTACCAGATTGAAGAGGCGACCACCCTGACCATCCGCCGCCCGATACGCACCTGGGCCGGGCTGCGCAGTTTTGTGCACGACGGTGATTTGCTGTCCGGTTTTGATCTGCGGGTGCCGGGGTTGTTCTGGGTGGCGGCACAGGGTGGTTATGGTATCCAGACGTCACCGGCCATGGGCCAGGCGAGCGCCGCACTGGTGCGAGGCGCGACACTGCCCGAGGCACTCACGCGGTTCGGGCTGGACGCTGGTATGCTCTCCCCCGTCCGCCTGGAGCCCCATTGATGACCATCGCCGAACAAGACACTGTCATGCAGAACTTTCGTGGGATCGCCGATGCGATCGCCACCCTGTTCTTCCCGCATGCGGAAGTGGTGCTGCATGATTTGCGTACGCAAACCGTCGACTATATCGCCAACAATCTGTCTAAACGCAGCTTGGGGGATGACTCGTCGCTGGATGACATGCTGGCCGGTGACGTCAGCGAAGTGAATATCGGCCCTTACGAAAAGCTCAACTGGGACGGTCAGAAAATTCGTAGCCTGAGCACAGTGCTGCACGATCATAAAGGTCGTCGGCTGGCCATGCTGTGTATCAACCTGAATATCTCAATGTTTGAGACCGCCAAGGCGGCGCTCGATATGTTCCTGTCTCCGAGCAAGCTGATCGCCCAGCCGGACGCGCTGTTTCGCGATGATTGGCAGGAACGCATCAACACGTTCCTTCACGCCTGGCTGCGCGAACGCCAGTTGAGCCTCAACCTGCTGACCCGCGACCACAAGCGCGAACTGGTGCTCGCGCTGCATGCCGAAGGTGCGTTCAAGGGCAAGAGCGCCTCCAACTACGTGGCCAATGTGCTGGGCATGGGGCGGGCCACGGTCTACAAGCATTTGAAAGAGTTAAAGGCTTGACCACCTGTAGGCGCGAGCGTGCTTGCGAAGAACCTCGCCGATAACGCATGGGTTCTGGTTAACGCGGCGCCTGTGAGTCCTTCGCGAGCACGCTCGCGCCTACAAGGGTTCGAACAGTTGGGATCAGTCGCCGTAGATATCGGCCTTGAAGTACTGCTGGGAAATCTTCTGGTACTCACCACTGGCACGTATGCCGTCGATGGCAGCATTCAACGCGCTGACCAACGCCGTATTGCCCTTGCGCACGGCAATCCCCGAGCCCTCGCCCACGTATTTCGGATCCTGGAGTTCCGGGCCGACAAAGGCGTAGCCCTGGCCGCGTGGCATCGACAGGAAGTCGCTCAGGGGAAGGGTATCGGCAAAGATCGCATCCAGGCGCCCCGCTGCCAGGTCCATGTAGATTTCTTCGTTATTGCTGTAGCGCTTGACGTTGATGCCCCTACGCTCGAACACCTCGGAGGCATACCGGTCGGTGGTGGTGGCGCGCTGTACGCCGACGTTCTTGCCCTTGAGGCTGGCGTATTGGTCATCCACCACCGCGCCGTCCTTCATGACCAGCCGTGAGGAGGTGAAGTAATACTTGTGGGTGAAATCCACCGACTTCTTGCGGTCTTCGGTGATGGTCATGGACGACAGGGCCATGTCGATTTTCTTGACCTTGAGGGACGGAATCAGACCGTCGAATTCACCTTCAATCCACACGCACTTGACCTTCATTTGCGCACAGAGGGCGTTGCCGATGTCGTAGTCGAAACCGACGATCTTGCCGTCCTGAGTCTTGGACGCGAACGGCGGGTAAGCGGCGTCGATGCCGATACGCAGGGTTCTCTCGGCGGCCAGCAGGTGGCTGGAGGCAAGCAGGCTCAGGGCCAGGGCGGGGATGAGGTGGCGTTTCTTCATGATCGGGTTCTCGCGGGTTGTTGGTTTGCAAGAGTGAAGAAAAACGGGACGTGACGATTTGTACTTATAATTCCATAATGGACTTTTATGTTTCGCACGTCAATTCAGCGCCAACACGCAAAAAAAGTGGGAGGGGGCTTGCCCCCGATTGCGCTGTATCAGCCACGTATACAGTGCCTGACACTCTGCTATCGGGGGCAAGCCCCCTCCCACACTTGGACTTGCGGGGTCTGTAAGACTTTACCTGGACACCGGCATCGCAAACTCCGCGCCCTGCTCAATGCTCTCCGACCAGCGCTGCATGATCGACTTCTGTTTGGTGTAAAAGCGCACACCCTCAGTGCCATACGCATGCATGTCGCCGAACAGGCTCTTCTTCCAGCCACCAAAACCATGCCAGG
The DNA here is from genome assembly GCF_900004865.1 of Pseudomonas sp. 37 R 15. NCBI lineage: Bacteria > Pseudomonadati > Pseudomonadota > Gammaproteobacteria > Pseudomonadales > Pseudomonadaceae > Pseudomonas > Pseudomonas sp. 37 R 15. The sequence goes on from NZ_CVTV01000057.1 coordinate 53,538, forward strand.
CCATCGGCACCGGGATCGGCACGTTGATGCCGACCATGCCCACTTCGATGCGCCGCGCAAATTCGCGGGCGATGTGGCCGTCACGGGTGAAGCAGCTGACGCCGTTGCCGAACTCGTGGTCGTTGACCAGCTTCACGGCTTCGGCGAAATCGTTGACGCGCACACAGGCCAGTACCGGGCCGAAGATCTCTTCGCGGTAGATGCTCATGTCCCGGGTCACGTGGTCGAACAGCGTGGCACCGAGCCAGAAGCCATTTTCCAGGCCGGCCTCGGTGGGCACGTAGTCACGGCCATCGAGCAGCAATTGCGCGCCGGCTTGTACGCCCTGTTCGATATAGCCACTGATACGTTCCAGCGCCACCTTCGACACGATCGGCCCCATCTCGGCTTTCAAATCGCGGCCATCGGTGATGCGCAGTGTTTTGGCGCGTTCGGTCAAGGCCGCAATGACTTTGTCGCCCACATCCCCCACCAGCACTGCCACCGAGATCGCCATGCAGCGCTCGCCGGCACTGCCGTAGGCGGCGCCCATGAGGGCATCGACGGTGCGCTCGATATCCGCGTCGGGCATCACCACCATATGGTTTTTCGCGCCGCCCAGGCCTTGCACGCGCTTGCCGTTGCGCGCGCCGCTCTCGTAGATGTACTGGGCAATCGGCGTGGACCCGACGAAGCTCACGGCCTTGACGTCCGGGTGTTCGATCAGTGCGTCCACCGATTCCTTGTCGCCCTGCACCACGTTGAACACGCCTTTGGGCAAGCCCGCTTCACGCAGCAGTTCGGCCATGAACAACGAGGCGCTCGGGTCGGTGGGGCTGGGCTTGAGGATGAAGGTATTGCCCGCCGCAATGGCAATCGGGTACATCCACATCGGTACCATCACCGGGAAGTTGAACGGGGTCACGCCGGCCACCACCCCCAGCGGCTGGCGCATCGTCCAGTTGTCCATGCCACGGGAGACTTGGTCGGAATGTTCGCCCTTGAGCAGGTTGGGAATGCCGCAGGCAAATTCGAGAATGTCGATGCCACGGTCGACTTCACCCTGGGCATCGGTAAAGACCTTGCCGTGTTCGGCGACGATGATGCGCGCCAGGTCGTCCTTGCGTTCACGCAGCAGGTGCAGGTATTGGAACAGCACACGGGCACGGCGGATCGGCGGGGTGTCGGCCCAGCCGGCGAAGGCAGCCTGGGCGGCGGCGACGGCTTCGGCCACGGTCTGGCGGCTGGCCAAGGCCACGCGCGCGGTGACTTCGCCGGTGGCCGGGTTGTAGACGTCCTGATAGCGATCATCGCGGCTCACGCGCTGGTCGTTGATGTAGTGCTCGATGGTAGTGGACATGGCAGGCGCTCCAGGTAGTTGGCGTTGGCACCCACCTTAGGCTTTCGCTTTGTTCCTAACCAGAGCAGAATCCAGAACTTATTGTGCAATTTGGCGAACAATGCTCCCATGGAAAAAGCTGAGATCGAAGGGCTGTGGACCCATATCCACTGGCTGTCGGTGCTGGAAGAACAAGGCACCTACACCGCCGCCGCCGCGCGCCTTGGCGTGAGCAAGTCGGCGGTGAGCCAGCGTATTTCCGACCTGGAAAAGGCCACCGGCACCCGGCTGGTCACGCGCACCACGCGCAGCGTTCGACTGACCGACGCCGGCTTGTCATTGACCCGCGAAGTGCGCAGCGCCTATGAACACATCGCCCGCAGCTTTTCTTCGGTGCGCGACCAGGCCGGGGAAGTTCGCGGCCTGGTTCGGCTCACCGCCCCTGTAGCGTTCGCCCGGCAACAGCTGGTGCCGCACCTGCCGCAATTCCTGCAGCAATACCCGCAGGTGCGCATTCAGCTGGACGTGTCCGACGCCTTGAGTTCACTGGCTGCCGAAGGCTACGACCTGGCCGTGCGCCATGGCTTCCAGATCCCCGAGACCCATGTGGCCTGGAAGCTCTGCGACACCGCCTCGGTGCTGGTGGCCACCCGCGAGTATCTGCAGCGCCATGGCGAACCCGGCGCGCCTAGCGAGCTGTCGGCGCACAACTGTCTGTTCTACCCGCGCGGCACCGACCAGCCGGCCTGGACCTTCGAACGCGGCAGCGAACACATCGAACGCCTGACCATCCCCATCGCCGGCAGCTTCGCCACCAACAACAGCGAAGCCTTGAGAGACGCAGCACTCAACCACCTAGGCATCGCCCTGCTGCCGGACTTCAGTGCCCATGCGGCGCTGGCCGAGGGCAAGCTGGTGCAGGTCTTGAAGGGTTGGACGCTCAAAGGCGCGTTTGCCGATGAAATCTACCTGATCCGGCCGTACTCGCCCCATGTGCCGAAGTCGGTGAGTGCGCTGGTGGGCTTTTTAAAGGCGCAGTTGGCCGGCGGGTTTCGATTCGTCGGCTGAGGCAAAAAAAAGCCCGGCGACACACGCGGATGCGTCACCGGGCAAAGCAAGCGACCTGCTTCAGAAACGCGGCTTGAGCGTTTTCCAGTCCGGTTGATAGCGCTGCATCTGTTTCACGTCATCACGCTGACGGATACCGCAACTGAGGTATTGGTCATGCAGCTTGCCCAACTGATCGTGGTCAAGTTCCAGGCCCAGCCCCGGCGCACGGGTGACGCTCACGCAGCCGTCGACGATGGGCAGCTTGCCGCCCTTGATCACCTCCTCGTCCGGCTCCTGCCAGGGGTAGTGCGTGTCGCAGGCATAGTCGAGGTTGGGCACCGCGGCCGCTACATGGGCCATGGCCATCAGGCTGATGCCCAGGTGTGAGTTGGAGTGCATCGACACGCCCAGGCCAAAGGTGTGGCACATTTTCGCCAGCACTTGGGTGTCGCGCAGGCCGCCCCAGTAATGGTGGTCGGCGAGTACGATCTGCACGCTGTTCAACGCGACACTGCGGCGAAATTCGTCAAAGTCGGTCACCACCATATTGGTCGCCAGGGGCAAGCCGGTGCGTGCGTGCAGCTCGGCCATGCCGTCCAGGCCGGGCGTCGGATCTTCGTAATATTGCAGGTCGTCGCCCAGCAGTTCGGCCATGCGAATCGAGGTGTGCAACGACCAGTTGCCGTTCGGGTCGATGCGCAGCGGCACACCCGGAAACGCCTTTTTCAGCGCCTTGATGCAGCGCACCTCGTGCTCCGGCTCCAGCGCACCGGCCTTGAGTTTGATGCTTTTGAAGCCATAGGTCTCGAGCATGCGCCGTGCCTGGGCGACGATCTGCGCTTCAGTCAGGGCCTCGCCCCAACTGTCGGGCTGGTAGGGCGAATCGATATGTTCGGCGTATTTGAAAAACAGGTAGGCGCTGAACGGGATCCGGTCGCGAATCGCACCGCCGAGCAGGTCCACCAGCGGCACATTCAACGCGTGCGCCTGCAGGTCGAGAAACGCCACTTCGAACGCCGAATAGGCATTGCTGACGGCTTTGCTGGCATGGGAGCCCGGCGCCAGCTCCGCGCCGGCAATGCTCTGCGGTTTATACGCCGCCACTGTGGCCTGGACGACAGCGCGCAGGCCGTTGAGGTTGAACGGGTCCAGCCCGATCAGCTGTGGCTGGACCTGTTGCTGGATCGCCAGCGCCGGCGCATCGCCATAGCTTTCGCCGAGGCCGATGTAACCGGTGTCGCTTTCAATCTCGATGATCGAGCGCAGTGCGAAAGGTTCGTGGATGCCACTGGCGTTAAGCAGCGGCGGGTCGCGAAAGGCAATCGGGGTGACGGTGACGCGGACAATTTTCAAGAGACGGCTCCCTGTGGACCTGGACGCATTGTGTGATGTGCCGTGGATGAGGTCGGCGGTGTACCGCTGCGCGGCGCGGTGCGGGCAAAAAACACCAGCACCGCCGCCACCAGTGAAATGGCCGCCAGGCCGTAGAGGCCGCCTTCGATAGACCCCGTGGTCTGCTCCAGCAAACCGAAAGTGGTGGGCGCCACGAAACCGCCCAGGTTGCCGACCGAATTGATCAAGGCAATCACCGCCGCCGCGACCCGCGCATCCAGGTACCCCTGGGGAATCGGCCAGAACAGCGCCGAAGCGGCCTTGAAGCCGATGGCGGCGAAACAGATAGCGACGAACGCGAACACCGGCCCGCCGGTGGTGGACATGAACATGCCGAATGCGGCGATCACCAGCATCAGTGACACCCACGCCTGCTGGTGCTTCCACTTGCTGGCCAGCGCGGCGAAGCCGTACATGGCGACGATGGAAATCAGCCAGGGAATGGAATTGAACAAGCCCACCTGGAAGTCACCCAGGTCACCCATTTTCTTGATCATGCTCGGCAGCCAGAACGTGGCGCCGTAAATGGTCAGGGCGATGGAAAAGTAGATAAAGCAGAACAGTGCGATCTGCGTATCGGCGAGCAGTTTGAACATCGACGGCCGCACGCCCCGGCCCGCCTCGCGCGCCTGTTGCTCGAGCGCAATGGCACTGACCAGCGCCTGTTTTTGCGCAGCGCTGAGCCACGTGGCCTGGTGCGGATGGGACTGCAACCAGAACCACACGAAGCCGCACAGCACGATAGAGGCGAAGCCTTCGATCAGAAACATCCATTGCCAGCCATGCAGGCTCAACCCGCTGACAGTGAGCAACGCGCCCGACACCGGCCCGGAGATCACCGAGGCAATCGCCGACCCACTGAGGAAAATCGCCATGGCCTTGCCGCGCTCGCTGGCCGGCAGCCACTGGGTGAAGTAATAGATGATGCCGGGAAAGAACCCGGCTTCGGCCGCGCCGAGAATAAAGCGCAACACGTAGAAGCTGGTTTGCCCCTGCACGAACGCCATGCCCATCGCGGCCGCGCCCCAGGTGAACATGATGCGCGTCAACCAGGCCCGCGCGCCGTAGCGTTGCAGCAGCAGGTTGGACGGTACTTCGAAGATCGCATAGCCGATGAAGAACAGCCCGGCGCCCAGGCCATAGGCCGCCGCGCCAATGCCCAGGTCGGTTTCCAGATGGCTGCGCACGAAGCCGATATTGACCCGGTCGATGTAGTTGACGATGAACATCACCACGAACAACGGCAGTACATGGCGCTTGACCTTGGCGGCGGCGCTGGCAAGCACGCGTGGGTCAGGCGCATTCTGAAGGGTATCCACGGGCAACTCCCACTGATTGTTTTTTTTGGGAAGGCCCGATGATGGACGCTGGTAATTGTTCCCGTCTAATCTAACCTGGCATTGGATTGATACCGGAATTAGATCAATGTTTGAACTGACGCAACTGCGCTGCTTCACCACCGTGGCCACCGAGCTGAACTTTCGTCGGGCCGCCGAACGCCTGAACATGACCCAGCCGCCGCTGAGCCGGCAGATTCAGTTGCTCGAGCATCATCTGGGCGTGGAACTGTTTACCCGCACCACCCGCAGCGTCGCGCTGACTGCCGCCGGCCGGGCCTTTTTCATCGAGGCGCAGTACCTGCTGGAGCGCGCCCAGCAAGCGGCGGTCACCGCGCGGCGCTTTGCCGAGGGCGATATCGGTACGGTCAACATCAGCTTCGTCGGCAGTGCGGTGTACGAGTTTTTGCCCAAGGTGATCGCCGAGGCGCGGCTCAAGCAGCCCCACGTCAAGATCGACCTGTCCGAGATGAACACCTATCAGCAATACGAAGCCTTGCGCGCCCGGCGCATCGACCTGGGCATTGTCCGCGCGCCGCTGCTGGAGCCCGGCTACGCCACCGAATGCCTGGTGCGCGAGCCGTTTGTGCTGGCGGTGCCGAGCAGTCATCGGCTGGCCCAGGCAGAGACGGTCAGCGTGCACGACCTGGATGCGCAACCGTTCCTGATGTATGCCCATTCCGCCTACCCGCCGTTCAATGAATTGCTCACCGGCCTGCTGCGCTCGGCTCGCGTGGCGCCGCAGTATGTGCAGTGGCTGGGCTCGTCGCTGACCATCCTCGCGCTGGTCAACGCCGGCATGGGCCTGGCCCTGGTGCCGCGCTGCGCCAGCAGTGTGGTGTTCAAGAACGTGGTGTTCCGCGATATCGACCTGGGCGAAGGCGCACAGAGCGAACTGCACCTGATCTGGCGCGAGCACAACGACAACCCGGCGTTCACGATGCTGCTCGAAGGTATTCGCCATGCCGTGGGAGGGAATTTGCCGGCTGATTGACCCAATACTGTTGAATACTTGCCTGATCCTCTGAACTTGCAGGTTATTGCATAGATAGCGTTTACGCCGTGGTCTAGAGTTCGACGATGGGCGACCTGCGGTCGCACCACGCCTATAAGAACTCTTGCACCACCAACCGATGATCAGCAGGTGAGCCGCCATGGAATTACGTATTAACCAACAGGCCTATCAGGTCGATGCCGACGCCGACACGCCGTTGCTGTGGGTGATCCGCGACGACCTGGGCCTGACCGGCACCAAGTACGGCTGCGGCCTGGCCCAGTGCGGCGCGTGCTCGGTACTGGTGGACGGCAATGTGGTGCGCTCGTGCGTCACGCCGGTGGCGGCGCTGGTCGGTCGCGAGATCACCACCATCGAAGCCATCGAGGCCGATGAAGTGGGCAAGCGCGTGGTCGCGGCCTGGGTCGATCGCCAGGTGGCGCAATGTGGTTATTGCCAGTCCGGGCAAGTGATGGCGGCCACCGCGCTGCTCAAGCACACCCCGGCGCCCTCGAAGGCGCAGATCGACGCGGCCATGGTCAACCTGTGCCGCTGCGGCACCTACAACGCCATCCATGCCGCCATGGATGACTTGGCCGCCGGGAAGGAGACCGCTTGATGAACACTGTCCTGCCTGACGTAACCCTGGACGCGCCGATCAACCTGTCGCGTCGACGCTTTCTGGCAAGCACCGCCGTCGGTGCGCTGGTGATCGGCTTCGGCCTGCCCCTGGGCGCCTCCCGGGTGCAGGCCGCCACCGGCGCTGGCGCCGAACGCGGCACCCAGGTGCCGGCATTCCTGGAGATCCGCCCGGACGGCAGCGTGCGCCTGCTCAGCCCCTTCATGGAAGGCGGCCAAGGCACGCACACCGCCATGGCGCAGATTATCGGCGAGGAGTTGGATGCCGACCCGGCGACGTTCACCGTTGAAGCCGCCCCACCCGGCGAGGCTTATGTGGTGATGGAAAATGGCATGCGCATCACCGGCGGCAGCATGTCGGTGCGCATGAGCTACCCGACCATGCGCCGCCTCGGCGCCCTCGCCCGTGCCATGTTGCTGCAGGCCGCCGCCGAGCAGCTCGGTGTGCCGGTCGCCCAACTGACCACCCAGCCCGGCCGCGTAGTGCACGCCGCGTCGGGCCGCTCGCTGGGTTACGGCGAGTTGGCCGGGCGCGCCCTGGACATGCCGGTGCCGGACCCTGCCGGCATCACCCTGCGCGACCCGAGCCAGTTCCGCTGGATCGGCAAGCCGGTCAAACGCCTGGATGCCTATGACAAATCCACCGGCAAGGCCCAGTACAGCATCGACATGAAGGTTGACGGCATGCTCCATGCCGCCGTCCAGCACGCGCCGCGCCTGGGCATGACCGTGGGCAGCCTGCGCAACCAGGCCCAGGTCGAGGCCATGAAGGGCGTGCATTCGGTGCACACCTTGCCCGGCGCCGTGGCAGTGGTTGCCGAACGCTGGTGGCACGCCAAGCGGGCCGTTGAAGCAATCCAGGTAGACTGGCTCGAAGCCGCCGCCGACTCCAGCGTACGCGCCATGCCGGCGGACTTTTCCAGCGACACGTACCGCGACTTTCTCGCCGCCCAACAGGGCCCGGCCCGTGACGACGAAAACCAAGGTGACGTAGCCGCCACACTGGCAAGCGCCAAGACCCGCGTCGACGCCACCTATCACAACCAATACCTCAATCACGCCCAACTGGAGCCGCCCTCGGCGCTGGCGCGCTATAACCCCGACGGCACGCTGGAAGTGTGGCTGCCCAACCAGGCCCCGGATATGTTCCGCGCCGACATCGCCAAGCGCACCGGCTTGTCCCTCGAACAAATCACCCTGCACTCGCCGCTGCTGGGCGGTTTTTTCGGTCGGCATTTCCTGTACGACTCGGCCAATCCGTATCCGCAGGCTATCGCCTTGACCAAGGCCGTCGGCCGTCCGATCAAGCTGATCTGGAGCCGTGAAGAAGAGTTCGTGCGCGATGTGCTGCGCCCGGTCGCGGTGGTCAAGTTCCGCGCCGCGCTGGATGACCAGGGCCTGCCGCTGGCCATCGAAGCGGTCAGCGCCACCGAAGGCCCCACCGAAGCGATTGCCGGCAAACAGGGCGACAAGCTCGACCCCACGGCCCTCGAAGGCCTGTCGGGCAAGAGCTATGCGATCCCCAACAAGCGCATCGCGCAGATCTACGTCAAGGGTCCGGCCATGCTCGGCTACTGGCGTTCGGTGGGCAATTCGTTGAACGACTTCTTCTACGAAGCGTTCCTCGACGAACTGGCGGACAAAGGCGGCCATGACCCGTACGAACTGCGCCTGCACCTGCTGCGCGACAATGCGCGGCTGACCACGCTGCTGCGCGCGGTGGGCGAGTTGTCCGGCGGCTGGAAGCGCGGGCCGTTCACCGCCGAAGACGGCAGCCGCCGTGCCCGTGGCGTGGCCATGGCATCGCCCTTTGGCTCCCACGCGGCCGTGGTCGCTGAAGTGTCGATCGAGAACGGCCAGGTCAAGGTGCATGACATCTGGCAGGCCATCGACCCCGGCAGCATCGTCAACCCGGCGATCATTGAAGCCCAGGTCAACGGCGCCGTGGCCCTGGGCCTGTCGCAAACCTTGCTGGAGGAAGCGGTGTACGTGGACGGCATGCCACGTGCGCGCAACTACGACCTTTATCCGATCCTGCCGCCGTCGCGAATGGCGCGGGTGCACGTGAAGATCGTCGAGAGCGGCGAAAAAATGGGGGGCATCGGCGAACCGCCGTTACCGGCCGTGGCACCGGCGGTCGCCAATGCGGTAGCCCGGTTGACGGGCCAGCGCATCCGCAGCTTGCCGTTGAGCCGCTACACCTTCAGTTAACCCACAGGGAACGTCCATGAACAACCGCCGATTCGCAAGAACCGCAGGCTGGCTGGCGCTGCCCTGCCTGGTCGTCGCAGGCCTGCTGGCCTGGTACGTCACCCGCGAGCCCGCCTCGCCGTTTGAACAGGAACACGCCACACGTTTCGACCCGGCACTGGTCAGTCGCGGCGAGTATGTCGCCCGCCTGAGCGACTGCGTGGCCTGCCACAGCCTGGCGGGCAAAGCGCCGTTTGCCGGAGGCCTGGAGATGGCCACGCCGCTGGGGGCCATCCATGCCACCAACATCACCCCCGACCGCGATCATGGCATCGGCCGCTACAGCCTCGCCGACTTCGACCGCGCCGTACGCCACGGCGTGGCGCCGGGCGGGCGACGCCTGTACCCGGCCATGCCCTACCCGTCCTACGTGAAGCTCAGCGACGACGACGTAAAAGCGCTGTATGCGTTTTTCATGAAAGGCGTGCAGCCGGCCAACCAGGCGAATATCCCCAGTGATATTCCCTGGCCGCTGAATATGCGCTGGCCCATCGCCCTGTGGAATGGCGTCTTTGCACCGACTGCGCCCTATGCGGTCAACCCCGGCCAGGACGCGCTGTGGAACCGTGGCGCCTATATCGTCCAGGGCCCTGGCCACTGCGGCAGTTGTCACACGCCGCGCGGCCTGGCGTTCAACGAGAAGGCCCTGGACCAATCCGGCGCGCCCTTCCTTGCCGGTGCCCTGCTCGACGGCTGGTACGCGCCAAGCCTGCGCCAGGACCCCAATACCGGGTTGGGGCGCTGGAGCGAGGCGCAGATCGTGCAGTTCCTCAAGACCGGGCGCAACCAGCATGCGGTGGTTTACGGATCGATGACCGAAGCGTTCAACAACTCCACGCAGTTCATGGCCGATGACGACCTGGCCGCCATCGCCCGCTACCTCAAGTCCCTGCCCGGCGACCCGCAGCGCGATGGCGCGCCCTGGCAGTATCAGGTGGCCGATACGCGCCAGGACATTCCCGGCGCCCACACCTACGCGACCCGCTGCGCCTCCTGCCATGGTCTGGACGGCAAGGGCCAACCGGAGTGGATGCCGCCGCTGGCCGGCGCTACCTCGGCGTTGGCCAGGGAAAGCGCCTCGGCCGTCAACATCACCCTTAACGGCTCGCAACGGGTGGTCGCCGCCGGGCTGCCGGACGCCTACCGCATGCCGGCGTTCCGTGAGCAATTGTCCGATCAGGAGATCGCTCAGGTGCTGACGTATGTGCGCAGCACGTGGGGCAACCACGGTGATGCGGTCGACGCACAGGCGGTGGGCAAGTTGCGCGGGCATACCGACCCTGCGAGCAGCAGCCCGATCATTTTGCATATGCGTTGAGGCCAGGCTTCAGGAACCGGGGCGTGGTGTATCTGATATACACCGATCAAATGTGGGAGGGGGCTTGCCCCCGATGGCGGCCTCCGGGTGGACCAGGATGCTGGATCAGACCGAGTACATATCCGTTTCTGCGGTAACGGCGGCTGGCGGTTCCGCTTTTACAGCGGGTCACTTTTGGAAAAGA
>NZ_CVTV01000057.1:64069-81916 GCF_900004865.1 Pseudomonas sp. 37 R 15
AGTGCGGCTAACCCGGCGTCCTGCCGGGTTACCCACGGATTCAAGCCTGCGTTCGGCCAGCGTGGTTTAACGGGGCGCCTAAGATCAAGATCAAAAGCAGATCAAGATCAAGAGCGACTCGCTGCGCATCGTGGTTAGCGTGCGTAGAAACCCATGCCCCGATGAGGGCGTATCAGTAAGCACATTGTTAACTGACACACCGCCATCAGGGGCAAGCCCCTCCACCTTTCCACCGTGTGCAACCTGGCGAAGCGCAGCCTACTTGCTGTCGTCGGCCTTGCCTTCCTGCATTTGCACCGAAGACTTGCTGCCGCTGGTGTTGTCCTTGGTGGTGTTATCGGAATTGTCGAAGCAGCCGTGCAGCAGGAACACGCTGCAAAGGCTCAAGCCCATATAAAACTTTTTCATGAAGTCACCTGGTGAGTAAGCGCAATAGTGGTCATCCCTTGCTGCGTGAGGCCCGTGCGCAGGCATGAACGTTCCCTGCCATGGCGGTGAGACTGACGAATGGTGTGCCATTAACTTGCTAGCTGTTACGCACAGGATATTTGAGCTAACCTTGATCCGCTAAGGCCTGCTCCGGTGATCCCATGGACACGTTGACCAGAACGCAAATCGAGCAGGCTCTTTCAGAGCGGCTGCCCAATTGCATTGTCACTTGCACGATCAATCCGGACAGCAGCCTGTCCGTCACGGTGCTCGCGCCCGACGCCAATCAGTTCACCATCGCCAATATCAACCGCGCCCGCTACCACGGCGAGTCAGGCATCAACCGGCTGGTACGCGAAATCCTCGAAGACATGGTGGTGTCCCGAAAAACATCCCGTCTATCATCCGTGGGCTAACTGCTGCGACAAGAACAGAGCGAGGCTTCCCATGCCGCATACCTCTGCTACACCAGCGCAACACTGCACAATCGATTACCTTCAAGACACGCTGTTTGGCGTAAAGCCGCTTTCCTGTGAGTGCCAGGCCCGGATTAAGGAGAACGGCGAGTGCGTAACGCTGCGTATTCTGTCGCCTTGGCCGCAGACGTTGGAAAAGGCCCATACGGTTACGATCAAGGGAGAAGGCCGCACCTATCATGGCGTCCTTCTGCAAGCCCACGCATCCGACACCGATGAACTGGTGTTGAACGTTGCACGTCAGCCGCAACGGCCGGGGGCAACTGATCGCTAACCGCGCTCCCCCGCCAATGCGCGTTGGTGAAAAGGAGACAGCCACTTCAACCCATGCACCGCTGCAGCAAGCTGCACCTGCTCGCGCGACCCCACGCCCAGCAGGCGCTGTTTGGCCTGCGGCGAGTAGGCGACATAGCCACACTCGATAGCGGTGTCCATTCGCGCGATTGAACATTTATAAAAATGACCCGGGACGTCGAGCGGTTGTTCCGCCAATCTTGCGTCGGGCATGCAGCGCATCAATCCGGTTGAACACCCACTTCGGCAGGCTTTCTAGATGTGCTCTACAACCGCCCATGGAGGGATTGCCCAATGACTATTACCCGCCTGCATTCTGTGTGCCTGGCGATTTCGATTGCCTCGCTGACCGCCTGCGCCGGCAATGATTCGGCCTCGAACGTCGTCGCGCCCGGCGAAGCCAAGTCAGCCACCACGCGCAGCCTCGACGCCGGCGCCGCCCTATTGCAATCGCGCCCGCCCATCGACGCGCTGAATGCCTATCTGGACGGCTTTCACTTTTACAACGGCCATCCCGACGTGCAAATGGAAGCCCATCACTACTGCGCCATCCTCAATGAGGAGGTGATCCAGTGTGTGATTTACGACGGCAACCGCAAGGATGCCAAGTTGATGGGGGTGGAGTACATCATCAGCGAGCAGTTGTTCAACACGCTGCCTGCGGCGGAAAAGGCGCTGTGGCACAGCCATGTGCATGAAGTGAAATCGGGCCAATTGGTCGCACCCGGTATTCCAGGGGTGGCCGAACACGCGCTGATGGAAAAACTGGTGCATACCTACGGCAAGACCTGGCACACCTGGCATACCGACCTGCACAAGCGCCTGCCGCTGGGGGTTCCGCAATTGATGATGGGGTTTACCGCCGACGGTCAGGCCGACGCGAAGATGGTCGCCGAGCGGGATCAGCGGCTGGGGGTCGACAGTGCCAGTAAAAAAACCGACCGCGCCGACATTGTCGCTCCGCCCATCGCGCCCGGTGCGGACGCCTGGCGTCAGGGCAACATCATCCAGATCGTCGATCCCACCCAGACCGCTCACCAACACTGACGGCGGCAGCCGGTCATTTGGATTGAACGATCATTTGCCGGCGCTTGCCCAACAAGAATCGGGGCGCATTTGCTGCCCTTTGCACAAGGAATCCGTCCATGTCTTATGACCATCAAGACACCGTCAGCATCATCACCGCTTCGCGCCATCTGGGCACCGAAGATGATGAATGCCTGAATGAAAATGTCGATATAAAAATGACCCGCAGTGGCAAGCCAACCATTGTCCGCGTGGATTTTTCCGCGCCGCTGCAATGGCCCGGCCATCCCAACTCCGTCACGGTCAACCTGCCCGACGGCACGTCCCTCAGCGGTGTCATCGTGGCCTTGGAACGCCCCGCCGACGGGCCAGGCTCGGTCACCTTCACGGTGGACGATTGAGGCAGAGCGCACGTTATCGCATTGTCTGACAACTTCTTTGAATTATTCTTGACGCCAAATATCTGTAGTTCATGAGCATAGGGAGGCCTCATGAAAAACAACGAGTTATTCACCATCAATTATCAGCTTCACGGCAAGCCCAGGTCGTTTATCGTGCGCGCGGCGCGCATGAATAACGCTGAAGCATGGCACTGGGCCAGTTGCGATGCCGGCGTGGCGGTCATCCCCAGGTTCGGGCAAAACAACCTCAAGCGCGTCTCCAAGCCAATGGCGGAAAAATACGGCATTACGGACGTGCGCTGGAGCGGTGCTGCAGCTATCCAATGGGCGGAGGGGGTTACACCATGAACAGTCAGGTGAACAGCCAGGTGCCGGACTTTGCAAAGCGGCAGGCGGTGGACGCCGAGGTGGCGCACTACAGTCAGATGTTTTTCGAAGCGGATCGACTGGATGCGCTGGCGTACGAAATCATCGAATCCTACAGCGGCGATGCGGCCATCTGGGCGCGCTTCACCGAGACCAAGAAGTCTGCGGATGCGCAGCGTACCGCCGCTTATCGAGAGTGGATGCGCATTCACCGCGCCAGCAAGAAGTAAACCAGCGGTCCGAAAGCACTGAGTACCCAATGTGGGAGGGGCAAGCCCCTCCCACATTTAGATATGCAGCGTACTCGGCATCGTCGTCGCCCCCGCCTGAGCAAGCGGGGGCGCACGTTCAGAGGATCGGCTTGCCTCCCGTCACGCCAAAGCGCTCGCCAGAGATATAACTGCCCTCGTCCGACGCCAGCAGCACATAGATCGGTGCCACTTCCACCGGCTGGCCGGGCCGACCCAGCGGCGTGTTGCCGCCAAACTCCTTCACCATGTCGTCGGTCATCGTCGACACGATCAGCGGCGTCCAGATCGGCCCCGGCGCCACGCTGTTCACGCGAATCCCGCGCTCGCCCAGCATCTGCGCCAGGCCTGCTGTGAAGTTGGCAATCGCGCCCTTGGTGGCCGCATAGGGCAGCAGTGACGGGTTGGGCATGTCGGAGTTGACCGAGGTGGTGTTGATGATCGAACTGCCCTTGGCCATGTGCGGCAGCGCCGCCTTGCAGATCCGGAACATCGCGGTGATGTTGATGTTGAAGGTTTTTACCCAGTCTTCGTCGGGGATGTCTTCCAGCGATTGGTAGGTCATCTGGAACGCGGCGTTGTTGACCAGTACGTCGATACGTCCGAACTGCTTGACCGTGTCATTGACGATGGCGCTGCACTGCGCCGCCTCGCCCAGGTCGCCGGGCAACAGCAGGCACTGGCGCCCCGCCGCTTCGACCCAGCGCGCGGTCTCTTTCGCATCTTCGTGTTCATCCAGATACGACACCGCAACGTCGGCACCTTCGCGGGCAAAAGCAATCGCCACCGCACGCCCGATACCGCTGTCGGCGCCAGTGACCAAGGCAATCTTGTTGGCCATTCGGCCCGAGCCTTTGTAACTTTGCTCACCGCAATCGGGCATTGGGTCCATCTTGCGCTGGTCCCCGGGGACGGGCTGCTGCTGTGGCTTGAAGGGTGGCTTTGGGTAGTGGGTCATCGGATTCCCTCCTGTGTATGGATAGTGTTGCGAGGGTTGTCCGAGCACGATAGTTCAGAGCAATTTCAGGAAAATCAGATGACCGTTGCTTTGGCTTTTTTCAGCCCTTGCCGTGCTCCAGCGAAGACGGCGTGGTGGTCAGGCCGCGTGGGCTGGACGCTGCCCCTGCCATCTGAATCTAAAAAAACGATAGTTGCGACGGAACTGAATCGTTGAATTGATCAATATTTCAAAGGCAAGCAAATTGATACCGTCGCTTTCCAGGCCGGTCACAGCCTTATCGGAACCTGTTGAAGAAGGATTTACGCATGCAACACGCTGATCTCTACACAAAGCGGATGGCCTGCCGCCAACTGGCAATGGAGCAAAACCAGAAGCTGTTCAATGAAGCCAACGCCATCAGCCGCGAGGCATTCGACCTGTTGGAGTGCGTCGATTTCGATAGCGCAAAGTTCGATCAATACCTGCGCCTGCGCGCCAAGGCCGAAGCGCTGTTCCGTGAGGCGATCGAGCATTTGGGTGTGCTCAACACACATTTCCCGGCGCCCACATCCAGCGTGGCGATCGACGATGCGCCGGTAGTGATGCTTGAACAGGAGGTGGCGTGATGAATAATTCACAACGGGCCTGGGAGCTGGCGATGGTGCTGGTCGCCAACGGCAAGATCCCGTTCGACCCTGCGAACCCGAGCGGATCGATAAAGATCCTTTCGCGGCATCTGCAAGCGTTGGAAACCGCCCTGCATGAGGAAGCAATGGCGAACACACCGGTTGAGCGCTTGCGCAAGCTCGGCAGTCGCCAGTGCGCTCTGGCGTGTGCCGATTGAGCTTGAGCCAACAAGGTCAATGTCGGAGGGGGCAAGCCCTCTCCCCCATCAACTCAGCGCAAATCCATTGCGCCCCGCCGACTTCGCGCCATAAAGCGCCTTGTCGGCCGCCTCGATGAAGCTGAGCACAGGCTCCAGTTCAGCACCCGCAGCCGCTGCAACGCCGATACTCACGCTCACCCGTCCCAACGGACTGCCCGGATGTGCGATGTTTTCCCGCAGCAGCCGATCAATGACCAGTTGCGCCACCACCACCGCACCATCGCTGTCAGTCGCGGGCATGATGATGGCTAATTCCTCTCCGCCGTAACGTGCCACCAGGTCAGAAGGCCGGCGCACACAGGTCTCCAGCAATGTGCTGACCCTCTGCAGGCAGGCATCGCCGGCGACGTGACCCAGGGCATCGTTGTAGCGCTTGAAATAGTCGATATCGATCATCAGCAAGGCCAACGTCGTGCCATCGCGTTGCGCCCGGCGCGCTTCCAGGGCCAGGGTCTCATCGAAGCAGCGGCGGTTGGCCAGGCCGGTCAGCGCGTCCTTCAGCGCCAGCAGTTCAAGCTGCCGGTTGGACTCGATCAACTGTTGCTGGGCGATACGCAGCGCGTCTTCCACCAGGGTTCGCCGGCGAATATCGAGGATCAGAAACCAGCCGATCAAACCGGTCAGGCCGAGCAGTCCCGCCACCACCACCGCCGACAACGCCGCTTCCGTTCGCCAGGCTGCCAGCGACTCGTGCTTGCCCAGGGCAACGGTGGTGATCAACGGCAGGCTTTCGCTTTTGCGGAAGGCATACAGCCGCTCTACGCCATCCAGGCTGGAGGTGTACGACGCGGTGCCGACGGAGCGGTCGACCAGGTATTGGGAGTAGATGGGCGACTTGGAAAAGTTGCGGCCCATGTCCTGCTCGCGAAAGGGGTAGCGCACCAGCAAGGTGCCGTCGGTATAAGACAAACCGATCGCGCCTTCCTGACCGATGTCGAGTTTACCGAACACGTGCAGAAAGTTTTCCACCCCCAGCGTCACGGCGACCACGCCGGCGAAGTGGCCGGCCGCGTCATCGAAGCGGCGGCTGACGGTCACTACCCATTCCTGGTTGGTATGGCTCTGGATCGGCGGGCCGATGAACGGCTCACGGCTCGGATCGTCGCGATGATGGATGAAATACGCACGCGCGCTACTGTTGGCACCCGCCGGAATCAGGCGATTGGAGGACATCAGCCAACCGCCCTGCCGGTCATAGATGGTGATGCCGCTCAGTTGCGGCATCAGCGGCTGTTGTCGACGGATCAACGCGTTGATGCGCTGGATCTGCGCCGGGCCACTGCCTTCGGTTTCCAGGCGCTCGACCAGCCCCAGCAACAGCAGCGCACTTTGCCGCACGATGCCTTCGGTGTAGGTGTTGAGCGCCTGGGCCAGGTTCAAGCCATGCACGTCCACTTCCGCCAGCGCCCGCTCACGGGAAGAGAGGACTTTCCAGATCGTCAACGAAGTCAGGGAACAGCCGATGACCAACAGCAAAAGCATCACAAGACGGGTATCACGCTTCACGTCAGCACCTTAAGGAAGCCTGGTATGTGTTCCAGCCATCATTCGAACGTCGGTACTCACAGCGGCCACCGGTTCCGGGGCGCACGCATACAAGCCGTCTGAAGGACCCGCACCAACAGAGCAGCTTTTACCAGAACCGCTGCTGGGTCAGCCGGCTCCACCAGGTCAGCAACACACGATCCACCGAACCACTGGCGGCCAGCCCTACACGCTCCTGCAAGCTTTTACGCTCGGCATAGTGCAGGTGGAACACCTCTGCGGTGCGGGCTTTGGTGGCCAGGTACTCGTCGCTGGTCTGCAGTTCGTCGACCAATTGCTTGTCGAGAGCGGCAACACCCAACCACACTTCGCCGGTGGCCACCTCGTCAATCGCCAATTGCGGGCGATAACGCGAGACGAAGTTCTTGAACAACTGGTGGGTGATGTCCAGGTCTTCCTGGAACTTTTCGCGGCCCTTCTCGGTGTTTTCGCCAAACACCGTCAGGGTGCGCTTGTATTCGCCGGCAGTCAGCACTTCGAAGTCGATATCGTGCTTTTTCAGCAGACGGTTGACGTTGGGCAACTGCGCCACCACGCCGATGGAACCGAGGATGGCGAACGGGGCGCTGATGATCTTCTCGCCGATGCACGCCATCATGTAGCCGCCGCTGGCCGCGACCTTGTCGATGCACACGGTCAACGGCACGCCCGCCTGGCGAATACGCGCCAGTTGCGACGATGCCAGGCCGTAGCTGTGCACCATGCCGCCGCCGCTTTCCAGGCGCAGTACCACTTCGTCTTTTGGGGTGGCCAGGCTCAGCAATGCGGTGATTTCATGCCGCAGGCTCTCGGTGGCCGATGCCTTGATATCACCGTCGAAATCCAGCACGAACACCCGGGGCTTGGCCTCAGGCTTGTGCTTGCCCTGATTTTTTTCGGCTTTGCTTTCGGATTTGCGCAGGGCCTTGAGCTGGTCCTTGTCGAGCAAGGACGATTCGAGGCGCTCGCGCAGGCCCTTGTAGAAATCGTTCAGCTTGCTGACCTGCAATTGGCCGGCGGCTTTACGACGCCCTTTGCTGCGCAGGGCCGCGAAGCTGATCAGCACCACCACAATAGCGACCACCAGGGTGACGGTCTTCGCCAGAAAGCTCGCGTATTCGGCCAAAAAATCCATATGTCTCCTTAAGAATGCACTGCGCCAGGCGCGGATGGCCCAGCATACCGGCGCCACTGCCTGCGGACCAGTGCCCAGACCGCCAGCAACGCGCCTCTAACGGGCTTTTAAAACAAGCGTATGTTTTTTCATTGACAGCTCGCGGGCATCCTCATAACCTCGCCAGACTTTCAACGTACCGGGAAAACGGACGTGGGCAGCATCTATCTGATTCGACATGGCCAGGCCTCCTTCGGTGCAGACGACTATGACGTCCTGTCGCCCGTCGGCGTGGAACAGGCCCAGGTACTCGGTCGCCACCTGGCAGAGCTGGAGCTGACGTTCGATCGTTGCCTGTCGGGTGATCTGCGCCGCCAGCAGCACACCGCCACCGCTGCGTTCGATCAATACCGCGCCCTGGGCCTGCCGGCTCCGCCCCTGGAAGTCGACAGCGCATTCAACGAATTCGACGGCGAGGCGATCATTCGCGGCCTGCTTCCCGATCTGCTTGGCGCCGAACCCGACGCCGCGCACATCCTGCGCAATGGCGCGCAGAACCGCAGCGAATTCCAGCGCATCTTCGCCCTGATCATCGAGCGCTGGCTGGCCGGCACTTACGACCCACCGGGGCTGGAAAGCTGGCAGGGGTTTGTCGAGCGTGTCGAGGGCGGCTTGCAGCGCATCCTTGAAGCAGCCGACAACTCGCAAAAGATTGCAGTGTTTACCTCCGGCGGCACCATCACCGCCCTGCTCCACCTGATCACCCGAATGCCGGTCGCCCAGGCGTTCGAACTGAACTGGCAAATTGTTAACACCTCGCTCAACCAGCTGAAATTCCGCGGTCGCGAGGTGGTACTGGCTTCCTTCAACAGTCATGCCCACTTGCAGCTGTTGAAGGCGCCGCAGCTCATCACTTTCCGATGAGCTGCGGCCAACCGTGACCCCAAGGTCACTGGACTCCACCCTAAAGGATCGAAACCATGACTGACGTAGCCAAAGCTGTAGAAGCAATGAAAGCCAAATTCAACCCAAGCGCTGCCGAAGGCCTGGACCTGGTATTCGGTTTCCGTATCGACGACACCCAGAACTTCTCGCTGGTGGTGAAAAACAACACCTGCGAACTGCTGCAAGGCGAAAACCCTGACGCCCAGGTTACCCTGGTGACCGACGGCGAAACCATGGAAGGCATCGTCGACGGTTCCACCGACGGCATGCAAGCGTTCATGAGCGGCAAACTGCGCACTGAAGGCGACATGATGCTGGCCATGAAACTGAGCGAGCTGTTCCCAGCCTCATAACGCCGCGCTCAAAAAAATCCCGCCTTTCGGCGGGATTTTTCGTTCAGCCTGCCTCCCGGTCAGCGGGTATTTGCATTATCCATTTCTTCGAACGTGTCCATGTGTACGCAGGGTCATTACCATCGTTTTCACGAATCACGCGCCCTTCATACTCGGCGGCGAATTTACCTGATTCAGACCTTTTGGTGGCGGGGATTTTTGGCTGCCATTTCGCAAGCAATGTAGTTTTAATGTGGGAGCTGGCTTGCCTGCGATGGCGGTGGGTCAGCCCACCCGTGTGTGGCTGATACACAGCCATCGCAGGCAAGCCAGCTCCCACAGAAAAGCGAATCAGTGGTGCAGCTTAGATTTTCGGCAGCAGCAGAGCATTTATCCACCTATAAGGATGAGACGGTTTATCGCCAAAGACTCTTAATTACTGGTATTTCTCACAGTAGTTACTGAACAACGATAAGCGCACATTGAAACCCTCTGACACCCAAGAGGATTTCATAATGGAAAGCCAGTCCGACACCAGTGGGAATGTAACGGTATCGATCAACCCCGAAGAACAGGTCAATATAACCACGAAGAACCAAGACACAATGACCACCCAAATCATCGGCTTGAGCGAGGACAATACGAGCGTTATCACCGCATCAGGCGCTAGCATTAGAATTGATGAAATCATTGGTATTTCCTCGCCTGCGGCGCCTCGAACAGCAAGGTTTGTCAGCGGAGTAGTGTTGGCGGCAGGTGGTCTTGCCACCACTGTGGCCGGCGGCAACAAACCGAACCCGCCGCTCACATTCACCTACATCAATGGAATCAAGGTTCCACTCAACTGACGCTATGTTGCTGCCGCTCTGTCACGACCTGCCCTTGGGCTGCAGCAACAACGCCACCAACGCACTCCACCCCGTCTGATGCGACGCCCCAAGGCCACGCCCGGTTTCGCCGTGGAAATACTCATGGAACAACACCAGATCGCGACTGGCCGGGTCCGCTTCCAATTGCGCATACCCCGCCATCGAAGGGCGCAGGCCATTTTCATCGCGTAGAAACAAGCGCGTGAGGCGCTGGCTGAGGCTGTTTGCCACTTCCTCAAGGGACGCCAGATAACCGCTGCCCGTAGGGTACTCCACCGAGAAATTATCCGCGTAGTAGCGGTGAAACTCGCGCAGCGATTCGATCAGCATGTAGTTCACCGGCATCCACAACGGCCCGCGCCAATTGGAGTTGCCGCCGTACAAGCGTGAGTCGGACTCGCCGGGCTGGTAGCGCGCGCACAGGGTGTCGCCGTTCATCTTCAGCGCCAGCGGCTGTTCGGCAAAGGCCTTGGATAACGAGCGCACGCCAAACGTCGACAGAAACTCATGGTCATCGAGCATGCGCCGCAGCAGGTCCTTGGTGCGCTCGCCACGCAGCAAGGCGAGCAACAGGCGGTTGCCCTGCCCCGGTTCGTTCCAGCGCGACACCAGCTTGGCCAGGTCCGGCCGGTGTTTCATAAAACCCAGCAGTCGCTCACGCAGGCCTTGCAGCCCTTCGTGCTCGCGCTGCTCCAGCACCAACACGGCAAACAAAGGCATCAGGCCGACGATGGAGCGCAGGCGCACCGGCTCGTTCTGGCCGTCCGGGCTGTGCAGCACATCGTAGAAGAACTGGTCCTGCTCATCCCACAAGCCTTCGGCGCTGTCGTCCACGCGGTTGATCGCGCCGGCGATGTACAGGAAGTGCTCAAAGAACTTCACCGCGATATCCACGTACACCCCATTGCGCTTGGCCAGTTCCAGGCCAATGCGCATCAGGTCCAGGGCATACGCCGCGACCCACGCGGTGCCGTCGGCCTGATCCAGCTGGTAGCCGGGCGGCAAGGTGGCCGAGCGGTCGAACAAGGCGATGTTGTCCAGGCCCAGGAAGCCGCCCTGGAACAGGTTGCGGCCCTCGGCGTCCTTGCGGTTGACCCACCAGGAAAAATTCAGCAGCAGCTTGTGGAAAATCCGCTCGAGAAAGTCCATGTCGCCCACGCCGGTCAGCGCCTTGTCCTGCTGATACACGCGCCAACTGGCCCAGGCGTGTACCGGCGGGTTGGCGTCGTCGAAACGCCATTCATACGCCGGCAGCTGGCCATTGGGGTGCATAAAGCGATCTTTAACCAGCAACAATAACTGTTGCTTGGCATACCCCGGATCAATCAGCGCCATTGCCACGGCCTGGAAGCCCTGGTCCCAGGACGCGTACCACGGGTATTCCCAGGTGTCGGGCATGGACAAAATGTCGAAATTGGACAAGTGCCGCCAATGGGTATTGCGGATATGCAGGCGCTCGGGCGGCGGCGCGGGTTGGGCCGGGTCGCCGTCGAGCCACTGGTTTACATCAAAGTAGTAGAGCTGCTTGGACCACAGCAACCCGGCCAGGGCCTGGCGCTGCACATTGCGCGCGTCAGCATCGGCAATGCCTTGCTGCAAGGCGGCGTAGAAGTCGTCCGCCTCTTGGCGGCGCAGCTCGAACAGCTTGCGTGCATTGACCTCGGGCGCGTCCACCGGCGCAAACCGCAGGTACAGGGTTTTGCTCTCCTGGCCCGCCAGTTCGAGGCTGAAACGCGCGGCAACCTTGGTACCCGTGTCGCGGCGAATTGCAGAGTCTGCGCCGCCCACCACATAGTCGTTGATGCCATCCTTGAACGGCCCCGGGGCCGGTTGCCCATCGAGCTTTGTGACGTTGCTTTCGTTTTCGCAGAACAGCCACTCCAGGCCGTCCTGGCCCCAGGCGCTGAGGTGACGGTCAGTCAGCTCATGATGCCGGGCCAGCACCCGCTCACCGTCCAGGCACAACTGCGGCTTGGGCGCGTCAAAGGTCCAGCTCCAGTCATTGCGCGCCCACAGTTGGGGCAACACCTGCACACGCGTCGGCTGGTCCGCGCGGTTGTGCACGGTGACGCGCATGAAAATATCGTCAGGCTGATGCTTGGCGTATTCGACCGTTACATCACAGTAGCGGTTGTCTTCGAATACGCCGGTGTCGAGCACTTCGTACTCGGCATCCTCAAGCCCACGGCGGGCATTTTCGGCGAGCAGGTCGGCGTAGGGAAACGCCGCATGGGGATATTTGTAGAGCATGCGCATGTAGGCATGGCTCGGCACGCCATCGACGAAAAAGTACAGTTCCTTGACGTCCTCACCGTGGTTGCCCTCGGCGTTGTCGAGGCCGAACAGGCGTTCCTTGAGGATCGCGTCGCGCTCGTTCCACAGCGCCAGGCCCAGGCACCAGCGTTGCGCCTTGTCGCTGAAACCGGCCAGGCCATCCTCGCCCCAACGGTAGGCGCGGCTGCGTGCATGTTCATGGGGGAAATAGGCCCAGGCGTCGCCATCGGCGCTGTAGTCCTCGCGCACAGTGCCCCATTGGCGTTCACTCAAGTAAGGCCCCCACTCGCGCCAGCATTCGGCATCCTCCGTCGCCAGCCGCTGGCCTTCGAGGGTGTCGAGTATCGGGTGTGTGGGTGTGGCCGTCATTGAGTGCTCCATCGCCTGCCGGATGAGCAGCAGTGTAGAACCCAATGACGCCCGGATGCACATGAAGACTTGGAAGAGGGCGTACGTGTAGTTGAAGATCAGGCGGGTCTGGTCCTGGTCGGCGGTGCCGGTGTGTTTGCCAGATGTGGTCATATTCACGTCATCTCATTCATTTGCAGAATGAAGTCCAGAGGATTCTTCGTTTGCAAGCCGGCACGCCGCTCAACAAAATCGGGACAAGGCCACTTTTGTCATCACAGCCATCAGGAATTTTTCTATGCACGCCACTGCACATGTCAGCCCCGATGAGATCCGCAAGGGCTTTTCCAAGGCGATGTCCGACATGTACCGGGATGAAGTTCCGTTGTACGGCGCGCTGCTGGCGCTGGTGGCGCAGACCAATGCCCACGTGCTGGAGAGCGACCAGGGCCTGGCCGGGCAGCTGCACCGCACCGGCGAGATCCAGCGCCTGGGCATGGAACGCCACGGTGCGATCCGCCTGGGCACCGCCGCCGAGCTGGCGACCATCAGCCGCCTGTTTGCCGTGATGGGCATGCAACCAGTGGGCTATTACGACCTGACACCGGCGGGCGTGCCGGTGCATTCCACCGCCTTTCGCGCCGTGCATCAGCAGTCACTGCAAGCCAGCCCGTTCCGCGTGTTCACCTCGCTGCTGCGCCTGGAGCTGATCGAAAACCCCGCGCTGCGCAGCTTCGCCGAAACCGCCCTGGCCAAGCGGTCGATCTTCACCCCAGGGGCCCTGGCGTTGATCGAGCAGGCCGAAACCGACGGCGGCCTCGATGCCGAGGATGCCGAGGCCTTTATCCGCCAGGCGCTGGAGACCTTTCGCTGGCACCACAGCGCCACCGTCACGGCCGAACAGTATCGGCAACTCAGCGACCAGCATCGCCTGATCGCCGACGTGGTGGCCTTCAAAGGGCCGCACATCAACCACCTCACCCCGCGTACCCTGGACATCGATCAGGTACAGGCCGCCATGCCCGCCCACGGCATCACCCCCAAAGCCGTGATCGAAGGTCCACCGCGACGCCATTGCCCGATCCTGTTGCGCCAGACCAGTTTCAAGGCCCTCGACGAACCCATTGCCTTTACCGATGCCCAGGGCAGCCACAGCGCGCGCTTCGGTGAAATCGAACAACGCGGCGTCGCGCTGACGCCCAAGGGTCGCGCCCTGTACGACCAGTTACTGAATGCCGCCCGCAATGAACTCGGCGCGTTCCCTAACGAGGCCAATGCCGCGCGCTACGAGCAATTGCTGGAGCAACACTTCCAGGCATTCCCGGACAACCACGCGCAGATGCGCGAACAAGGCCTGGCCTACTTTCGCTATTTCCCCAGCGAAAAAGGCCTCGCAGCCCGCGGCCAGCCCGACCCACCGCGCACGCTGCAGGCCTTGCTCAGTGCAGGGCACGTGGAGGTGGAACCGCTGGTGTACGAGGACTTCCTGCCGGTGAGCGCAGCGGGGATCTTCCAGTCGAACCTGGGCGATGCCGCGCAGAGCCACTACGCGGCCCATTCAAACAAAGCCGAGTTCGAAAAGGCGCTGGGCCGCAGCACGATTGACGAGTTGCAGTTATATGACGAAACGCAGCAGCGTTCCGTGGAGGCGTGTGTGAGAGCACTGCTGGTATAAAAAAGCTGCCGGTATAAAACGCTGCAGATATAACCAGAGCGTCCACCGGCAGCGGTTTTTGCTTAACCCAACTTCGCGACAATTTCGTCTTTGATCAGCAACCGTTTCTTCTTCAACTTCTCCACGTCCTCATCACTGGCGCTTGCCGATTCAGCCTTCAGCACCTCCCCGTCGGCAGCGTCGTATTGCGTAAGCAGCGAGTCCAGCCGTTTGTCCCCCGCCCTGCGCTCGTGGACAACTTCCTTGCTCAACCCCAAGTCCTGATACAGGTCGTGTTTCACTGGCATGACTTACCTCCACAAGTTGATCAATGGCCTACCCCTTGAAGCTAGCCCATTGACCGGGGTGTTGTCATGTTTGCAGTCGATACAGCCCCGTTCGTCGCAACCCTGGCGATGGGATCAAACCTTTTGGCCTGCCCTGCCCTCCACTGTAGATCGCCACTCGAGGGAGACCGGTTTCATGAATCACACCGCAACCGCCGCCGACACGCAATGCATCAACACTATCCGCACCCTGGCCATGGATGCCGTGCAGAAGGCCAACTCGGGCCACCCCGGCACGCCCATGGGCCTGGCGCCGGTGGGTTATACGTTGTGGAGTCGTTTCCTGCGTTATCACCCGGAGCATCCCGACTGGCCCAACCGTGACCGGTTTGTATTGTCGGTGGGGCATGCATCGATGCTGCTGTATTCGCTGCTGCACCTGGCCGGCGTGGTGGAAATCGACGCCCACGGCAAGCGTTCCGGTGAGCCGGCGGTCAGCCTGGACGACATCAAACAGTTCCGCCAGATGAGTTCCAAGACCCCGGGGCATCCCGAGTACCGCATGACCACCGGCGTGGAAACCACCACTGGCCCCCTGGGCCAGGGCTGCGCCAACAGCGTGGGCATGGCCATGGCCGAGCGTTGGCTGGCCCGGCGTTTCAACCGCGACGGCCAGGTGCTGTTCGATTACGACGTCTACACCCTGTGCGGTGACGGCGACATGATGGAAGGCATCAGCAGTGAAGCGGCGTCGATGGCCGGGCATTTGCAGCTGGATAATCTGTGCTGGATCTACGACAACAACACCATCAGCATCGAGGGTCACACCGAGCTGGCCTTCAGTGAAGATGTGATCAAGCGCTTCCAGGCGTATGGCTGGCACACCGTGCATGTCACCGATGCCAATGATCTGCAGGCATTGAGTGTGGCGCTGGAGACCTTCAAGGCCAATACCGGCGCACCGACCCTGATTGTGGTCGACAGCGTGATCGGCTACGGCTCGCCGCACAAACACAACACCGCTGCCGCCCATGGCGAGCCGCTGGGCGAGGATGAAATTCGCCTGACCAAGGCCGCGTATGGCTGGCCGGAGGACGCCAGTTTCCTGGTGCCCGATGAGGCGCGCACAACATTGCGCGATGCACTCGTTGAGCGGGCCGAGCCGCTGTATGCCGAGTGGAACCAGACCTTGGCCTCCCTCGACCCACAACGCGCCGATGAGCTGCAGCGCATGCGTGCCGGGGAAATGCCCGAGCATTGGCAGGCCGATCTGCCGAGCTTTGCGGCCGATGCCAAGGGCGTCGCCAGCCGGGCGTCGGGCGGCGAGGTGCTGAACGCCTTCGCGCACAACATCCCCTGGTTGCTGGGCGGTTCTGCGGATCTGTCGCCGTCGACCAAGACCAACCTCACCTTCGACGGCGCGGGGCGTTTCAGCGCCGACGACTACAGCGGGCGCAACCTGCACTTCGGCATACGCGAGCACGCCATGGGCGCGATTGCCAACGGCATGGCGCTGTCCTACCTGCGGCCGTACACCTCGACGTTTCTGGTGTTCAGCGATTATATGAAACCGCCGATCCGGCTGGCGGCGATCATGGAGTTGCCGGTGATATTCGTGTTTACCCACGACTCCATCGGCGTGGGTGAAGACGGCCCGACGC
Source organism: Pseudomonas sp. 37 R 15 (assembly GCF_900004865.1). Lineage (NCBI taxonomy): Bacteria > Pseudomonadati > Pseudomonadota > Gammaproteobacteria > Pseudomonadales > Pseudomonadaceae > Pseudomonas > Pseudomonas sp. 37 R 15. Next base: position 80,144 of record NZ_CVTV01000057.1, read on the forward strand.
ATCAACCCATCGAACACCTGACCCAACTGCGCGCCACCCCGGGCTTGCTGACCCTGCGCCCAGGGGATGCGAATGAAACCCTTGAGTTGTGGAAGGTGGCGCTGGCGCAAACCCATCGGCCCAGCTGTGTCGTGCTGTCGCGCCAGCCGCTGCCGACCCTGGACCGTAGCCGTTACGCGTCGGCCGCAGGTGCGACCAAGGGCGCCTATGTGTTGGCCGGTGCGGACAAGCCAGAGGTGATCCTGATCGCCACCGGCAGTGAAGTCAGCCTGGCGGTCACGGCCTACGAGCAACTCACGGGCGAAGGCATTGCCGCGCAGGTGGTGTCGATGCCCAGCTGGGAATTGTTTGAAGACCAGGACCAGGCCTACCGCGACAGCGTCTTGCCGCCGACCGTGAAGGCCCGGGTGGTGATGGAGCAGGCCGGCCCCCTGGGCTGGGATCGCTACGTCGGACAGTCTGGCGCCAAAGTGGTGATGAACAGCTTTGGCGCCTCGGCCCCCCTGTCGAAGTTGCAGGAAAAGTTCGGCTTCACCGTGGAAAATGTGGTGGCGCTGGCCAAGCAGCAAATCCAGCACACCCGGCCTGAATAAACGGCGGCAATGCACAGGGGGCTTGCTCCCTGCTGCATCCGCGTGCGGCTCGGGATCAATGTTTATAGTCGGTATCGGTGCGCTCCAACTGCCGAATCAATGCATTCCAGTGTCGCGTCACCCCAGGCCCTTCCCCGCTGCTGAAGACCTTGGCCTGCTGCTCGACCCTGGCCACCACTTCAGCGGGCGGGAAGACCAACTCCGCCTTCCCGCCTGCCTGCGCCGCAATCTGAATAGTGCACGCCCGCTCCAGCCCTTGCAGTTGTTGAAACGCATGCTCCACGCTGATGCCTGCCGTCAACAGCCCATGGTTACGCAGGATCATCACACTCTTGTCGCCCAGGTCCGCCACCAGCCGCTCCCGCTCGTCCAGGTCCAGGGCCACCCCTTCGTAGCCGTGATAGGCCACACGACCGGAGAAGGCGATGGAGTGCTGGGAAATCGGTAACAAGCCGTCCTTCTGTGCGGACACCGCAATACCGTCACGTGTGTGGGTGTGCAGCACCGCTTGCAAGTCGTGGCGGGCACCGTGGATGGCACTGTGGATCACGTAGCCGGCGTAATTGATGCCCAGCCCGGTGGGATCGTCGACCAGGGTGCCGTCGAGGTCGACCTTGACCAGGTTGGAGGCGCTGATCTCATCGAATAACAGCCCGAAGGCGTTAATCAGGAAATGTTCCTCGGGCCCTGGCACACGGGCGGAGAAGTGCGTGTAGATATGGTCGGTCCACTTGTACAGGGCCGCCAGTCGATAGGCGGCGGCCAGTTTGACGCGCACCTCCCACTCCTCTGGCGTGACGCGTTGGCGGACGGTATTGGCGACACTCGATAGCGAGGTAACGCTGCTCATGGCAAAACTTCCCGGATGGCCTTAAGGACTTCAAGGCCAGCCTAGGGGATGCCCAGTAATAATAAAAAGCACATTTTAATCTAAGCTAATTATTATTAATTTTCATAAAACAGTCACAACAACACAAGACCAATGTGGGAGGGGGCTTGCCCCCGATGGCGGTGAGTCAGTCAACAGTGTGCTTACTGACACTCATCGAGGCATAGGTATCACACAACTCTGTAGCGCGAAACGTAACCACGATGCGAAGCGAGCCGCTCTTGATCTTGATCTTGATCTGCTTTTGATCTCAGGCGCCCCGTTAAACCACGCTGGCCGAACGCAGGCTTG
>NZ_CVTV01000057.1:81966-162964 GCF_900004865.1 Pseudomonas sp. 37 R 15
CGAGGTGCCGAGTGGTGGGGCAAGAGCCTTTTTGGTTACTTTTGGGGCTCTTTTCCAAAAGTGACCCGCTGTAAAAGCGGAACCGCCAGCCGCCATTACCGCAGAAACGGATATGTACTCGGGTCCAATCCAACATCCTGGTCGGCCCAGAGGCCGCCATCGGGGGCAAGCCCCCTCCCACATTGGACCGAGGCGTGTCAGTGAGTAGCTGTCGGCTGGGAGGTCGCCATCGGGGGCAAGCCCCCTCCCACATTGGATCGAGGCGTGTCAGGTGGGTAGCTGCCGGCTGGGTTGCCGCCATCGGGGGCAAGCTCCCTCCCACATTGGATCGAGGCGTGTCAGGTGGGTAGCTTCCGGCTGGGTGGCCGCCATCGGGGGCAAGCCCCCTCCTACAGGGATTCAGGCCGCATTGCGGATCTTGTGCAGCGAATCGGCCACCCATTTGCCAAACGCATCCACCGGCCCCTGCAGGTTGCCAAGGAAGTGCGGATAGACCAGCCATAAATCCATCACCGGCTTGAAATCCTTCAGCGGCATCACTGCCAGTTGCTCTCGATGGGCACTGCGCTCGAGCAGCGGACGCGGTACCAGGCCCAGGCCCAGCCCATCCGCCACCAGCCCCAGTTGCAACTCGGTGCCAAAGGTTTCCAGGTTGACCCGCAAGGCCAGCCCCTGATCCGCCAGGGTGCGCTGCAAGCCGGCACGGAAGCCACACCCGTCCGGGTTGAGGATCCAGCCGTTCTGGTACACGTCGGCCAGCTTGCACGGCTTTTTCGGCAGTTGCGCCTTGGCGCACACCACCACCAGTTCCATCTTGCCGATGGACTCACCGACGATAGTGTCCGCAAAGATCTTGCCCGCCGGGAACAACGCCACCGCCGCATCCAGCTCGCCGCGTTCGATCTTGCCCACCAACTGGCTGCCCCAGCCCGTGGCCACCTGGGCGCGCAGGTCGACGTACTCGGTGCGCAGGTGCTTGAGCGCATCGAGCAGCACCACGTCGCCGATGGTCTGCGGCACGCCCAGGCGCAACACGCCGCTAGGCGGTGCATCGGTGGCGACCAACTCGCGCAGCGCGTCCATCTCACGCAGGATCAGCCGGCACTGCTCATACACCCGGGTACCGATCAGCGTGGGCTTGAGGGGTTTGGTGTTGCGGTCGAACAGCTCCACCCCCAGTGCCTGCTCGAAGTTCTGCACGCGGCGGGTGATGGCCGGCTGGGTCAATTGCAACGACTCGGCGGCATGGCTGATGGACTGGCAACGAATCACTTCGACAAAGGCATCGATATCGTCAATTTTCATTTGGGCCGCACATAGAGAACAGTCATTAAGATGTGTCGCAAGCATAGTGGGCGCAACCCGGTCTGGATAGCCCGCGCAGTGATCGATAACGTCTAATGCTATGCAGCGCGGTTCTAAATTACTTGCAGCTATAAGCTAATCATTAAAAAATAGCATATTAACCATCAACATTATGCTTAGATAAACCTATCAAAACCGCCTATGGAATGTTCATGAGCCAGGCCCGACACCCCGAGAGACTGCGCGCCTTTATTGGCGCCTTGGCTGAGCTGATCGACGGCAACCCGCGCGAAGGCGACCTGCTGCACCGTGGCGGCAAGCTGCTGGCGCAACTGGTCAGCCACGACGACTGGCTGCCCGAGGAGTTCGCCCAACCCGACCCCGAGCGCTACCAGCAATTTCTGCTGCACGCCGATTCGCGCCAGCGCTTCAGCATCGTCAGTTTTGTCTGGGGGCCGGGGCAGCGCACGCCGATTCACGATCATCGGGTGTGGGGGCTGATCGGCATGTTGCGCGGTGCGGAGTTTTCCCAGGGGTTTGCCCGGACGGCCGATGGCGCGCTGGTTGCCGAGGGCACGCCGGTGCATCTGCGGCCTGGCCAGGTCGAAGCGGTGTCGCCCAGGATCGGTGATACCCATCAGGTGAGTAATGCTTACGATGACCAGGTGTCCGTCAGCATTCATGTGTACGGCGCCAACATCGGCGCGGTGCGCCGTGCGGTGTATCAAGTCGACGGCAGCGAAAAACTGTTCATCTCCGGTTATTCCAACGCCTACCTCCCGAATATCTGGGACTTGTCCAAAGAAAAGAGCCCTGCCCTATGAGCACCCTATCGACCCGCAGCTTTGCCCAGATTCGCCAGGCCCTGTTGGACCGCGAGGAAGTCGCCCTGGTAGACGTGCGCGAGGAAGCGCCGTTTGCCCAAGGCCATCCGCTGTTTGCCGCGAATATCTCACTGTCCAAGCTGGAACTGGAGGTGTATTCGCGCATTCCACGCCGCGATACCCAGGTCACGCTGTACGACAACGGTGAAGGGTTGGCCGAACGCGCCGCCGAACGCCTGGTTGCCCTGGGCTACACGCGGGTCAGCCTGCTTGAAGGCGGCCTTGAGGGTTGGCGCCAGGCCGGCGGCGAGCTGTTTATCGACGTCAATGTGCCGAGCAAAGCCTTTGGCGAACTGGTGGAAAACCAGCGCCACACGCCGTCCCTGGCGGCCGAAGAGGTCCAGGCGCTGCTCGACAACCAGGCCGATGTGGTGGTGCTCGACGCCCGGCGTTTCGATGAATACCAGACCATGAGCATCCCCACCGGCATCAGCGTGCCGGGTGCCGAGCTGGTGCTGCGCGCCCGTGAACTGGCCCCGGACCCGGCCACGCGCATTATCGTCAACTGCGCCGGGCGTACCCGCAGCATCATCGGCACCCAGTCGCTGATCAATGCCGGCGTGGCCAACCCGGTGTCGGCGCTGCGCAACGGCACCATCGGCTGGACCCTGGCCGGCCAGACACTCGCCCATGGCCAGGCGCGCCGTTTTGCCCCGACCGCTGAGGAACATCGGCGCAGCGCCGCCCAGCAGGCGCGCGGCGTGGCCGACAAGGCTCGCGTCGGCCGTGCAACCCTGGATGATCTGCAACGCTGGCAGCAGGATGGGGCACGCACCACTTACCTGTTCGACGTGCGCACCCCGGAAGAATTCGAAGCCGGCCACCTGCCCGGCGCCCGCTCCACACCGGGCGGGCAACTGGTGCAGGAAACCGACCACGTCGCCAGCGTGCGTGGCGCGCGCCTGGTATTGGTGGACGATGACGGCGTGCGCGCGAACATGTCGGCGTCCTGGCTCGCGCAATTGGGTTGGGAAGTCTTTGTGCTGGACGAGCTGCAAGACGCGCACTTCAGCGCACAGGGCGCCTGGATCGCCCCGGTGCCCGCGCCGCCCCAGGCCGAACTGATCAGCCCGCCGACACTGGCCGACTGGCTCGATCATGGCGACACCGTGGTGCTGGATTTCACCGCCAGCGCCAATTACGTGAAACGCCATATCCCCGGCGCCTGGTGGGTGCTGCGCGCGCAATTGCCCGAGGCCCTGGCCAAGGTGCCCACCGCGCAGCGCTACGTATTGACCTGCGGCAGCAGCCAGTTGGCACGCCTGGCGGTGGCTGAAGTTCAAGCGTTGACCGGCAGGCAGGTGTACCTGTTGCAGGACGGCACCGCCGCCTGGGTCGCTGCGCAACTACCGCTGGAAGCAGGTGAAAGCCATCTTGCCTCACCGCGCATCGACCGCTACCGCCGCCCCTATGAAGGCACCGATAACCCACGCGAAGCCATGCAGGCCTACCTGGACTGGGAATTCGGCCTGGTCGAGCAATTGGCGCGCGACGCCACCCACGGCTTCTACGTGATCTGATCCACCGCTGCACCGTTCCCGGAAATCCGACCCCTTCTCCAGGCGGAGGCATCTTCCCTTACCCAACGCCTGGAGTCTGTCCCATGCTGTCTACTACCCCTTTCAAGCGCCTGTTGCTGGGCGGCGCCCTGGCGCTCGGCCTGCTCGGCAACGTCCATGCCGCCGACCTGCAACCCCTGCGCGTGGCCAACCAGAAGTCGACGATCAAAGCGCTGCTGGAAGCCTCAGGCGAGACCCGAAACGTACCGTACGAAATCAAGTGGTCGGAATTTCCCTCGGCCTCGCCCCTGGGCGAAGCGCTGAATGCCGGTGCGGTGGATGTCGGCGCCTTGGGCGATGCGCCCTATGTGTTCGCCCTCGGCGCCGGTGCGTCGCTCAAAGTGATCAGCATCATCCACGCCGAAGGGCGTAACACCACCGCCCTGCTGGTGCCGCAGGGTTCGCCGATCAAGACCGCCGCCGACCTCAAGGGCAAGAAAATCGTCACCGGACGCGGCTCCATCGGGCACTACCTGGCGATCAAAGCCCTGGCCGGCGCAGGCCTGACCTCACAGGATGTGCAGTTCATCTTCCTGCTGCCCGCCGAATCGCGGCTGGTGCTGGACAACGGCACCGCCGATGCCTGGGCCACCTGGGACCCGTACACCACCGTGGTCACCTCGCAAAGCAACGCCCGTGTGCTGGTCAGCGGCAAAAACCTGTTGAGCAACCACCTGTACTTCGCCGCCACCGACAGCGCCATTGCCGACAAACGCGTGCAACTGGACGACTTTGTCGCCCGCGTTGACCGCGCCTATGCCTGGGCCAACCACCACCCCGACGAATACGCCGCCGCCCAGGCCAGAATCACCGGCCTGCCGCTGGCCGTGCACATCGAAGTGGCCAAGGACACCCGCCTGTCCCCGGTGCTGATCGACGACGCCGTGATCAGCGGCCTGCAAGCCACCGCCGACACCTACCAGAAAGAAGGCCTGCTGAGCCGGCATATCGACGTGTCGCAAGGCTTCGACAAAGCCTTCAACGCCCTGCGCGCCCCCAATTCCCAAGCCTCACGCTAAGGAGCAGCCCATGAGCAAGCCACGTCAATTGAAACTCGGTGCCATGGTGCACGGTGTCGGCCACGGGTGGGGCGAATGGCGTCACCCGCAGGCGCAGCCCGACGCCCGTACGAATTTCGGCTTTTACAAGCAGCAGACCGAATTGGCCGAAGCCGCCCGGTTCGACTTCGTGTTCATCGCCGACAGCCTGCATATCCACGCCAAATCCAGCCCGCACTACCTCAACCGTTTCGAACCGTTGACCACTATCCCCTGTGGGGGGGGGCTTGCCCCCGATGGCGGTGTGTCAGGCGGTACATACCTTGGCTGAACCACCGCTATCGGGGGCAAGCTCCCGCCCACATTTTTAATCGGGTACATGCTTATGACTCAATCGCCTCTACGCGCCGTGGAAGCCGTCGATTTCGACGCCACCCTCGAACGCCTCAGCGCCGAGCTGGCCAGCACCGCACACCTTTACGATGAAAGCGGCGCCTTCCCCCACGCCAACTTCGCGTTGCTGCACGCCCACGGCCTGACCGCGCTCACGGTGCCCAAAACCCTCGGCGGCGGCGGCGCCAACCTGCCCCTGGCGCGCAAAGCCATCAGCGCGATTGCCAGGGGCGAGCCCTCCACCGCGCTGATCCTGGTGATGCAATACCTGCAACACACCCGCCTGCAAGACAGCCAGACCTGGCCCCGGCACTTGCGGGTGCGCGTCGCCGAGGACGCGGTGAAAAAGGGCGCGCTGATCAATGCCCTGCGCGTCGAACCGGACCTGGGCACACCGGCCCGCGGCGGCCTGCCGGCGACCATCGCCGTGCGCAGCGCCGAAGGCTGGCGCATCAGCGGGCGCAAGATCTACTCCACCGGCAGCCATGGCCTGAGCTGGTTCAGCGTCTGGGCGCGCAGTGACGATGCCGACCCGCTGGTGGGCGCCTGGCTGGTGCCCAAGGACAGCCCCGGCGTGAGCATCATCGACACCTGGGATCACCTGGGCATGCGCGCCACCTGCAGCCATGAAGTGGTGCTCGACAATGTGCGGGTGCCGCTGGACCACGCGGTCAGCGTCAGCCCCTGGAGTGCGCCGCAGCCGGAGCTCGATGGCGAGGGATTCCTGTGGATGTCGGTGCTGCTGTCATCGGTGTACGACGCCGTAGCCCAGGCTGCGCGGGACTGGCTGGTGCACTGGCTGGAAGAACGCCAGCCGTCGAATCTCGGTGCAGCGCTGTCGACCTTGCCGCGTTTCCAGGAAACCGTCGGCCATATCGACACCTTGTTGTTTGCCAACCGCAGCCTGCTCGACGCCGCCGCCCACGGCCGTACCCCGGTCGCCAACGCGGCGCAATTGAAGTACCTGGTGACCGGTAACGCCATTCGTGCGGTCGAGTTGGCCATCGAGGCCTCGGGCAACCCCGGCCTGTCACGGCACAGCCCACTGCAACGGCATTATCGCGACGTGCTGTGCAGTCGCGTGCATACCCCACAGAACGACGCCGTGCTGCAAGGCGTCGGCAAAGCGGTGTTCGCCCAACGTCAGAAGGATCGCACATGAGTCAGGTGATTATTGCCAGCCAGTTGGACGAAGACTACAACGACGTGATCCGCGCGCGGCTCGCCACGCTGCATCCCCAGGCCCAGGTGATCGGGGTGCCGGTCGGCGTGCCCAGCGACCTGCCGCCCCAGGCGAATATCCTGCTGCTGCGCCCCATCAACGTGCGCGGTTACACCGCACCCGATACGCCGCCACCGGGCTGGCCCTACGGCGCGCAATGGGTGCATCTGGTGTCATCGGGCATCGACTTCTACCCGCAATGGCTGTTCAACGGCCCGCCGGTGACCACGTCACGGGGCAGCGCCGCCGACAACCTGGCCGAGTTCGCCCTGGCCGCAATCTTTGCCGCGTCCAAGCATCTGCCGGCTATCTGGGTGCAGGATTCGAAGTGGCAGTTCACCGCGTTGCGCCCGCTCAAGGGCACGACCCTGGGCATTCTCGGGTTTGGTGCGATTGGCCAGCGCCTGGCGCAAAAGGCCCTGGCCCTGGGCATCAAGGTCGTAGCGCTGCGCCAAAGCGCGACGCCATTTGGCGTCGACGGTGTGGAGCCGGCCAAGGATATCCACGACCTGTTCGCCCGTGCCGATCATCTGGTGGTGGCGGCACCGCTGACCGACGCGACGCGGCGGATCATCAATCGCGACGTACTGGGCAGCGCCAGGCCGGGGCTGCACCTGATCAATATCGCGCGCGGTGGGTTGCTGGACCAGGAGGCGCTGCTGGAGGCGCTGGATAGCGGCCGTATCGGGCTGGCGTCACTCGACGTGACCGAGCCTGAGCCGTTGCCGGATGGGCATCCGTTGTACACGCATCCGAGGGTGCGGTTGTCGCCGCACACCTCGGCGATCTCCACCCATAGCAAGGAGGAGATTGCCGATACGTTCCTGGCGAATCTGCAGCGGTATGTGGCGGGCCTTGAATTAGCCAACGTCGCCAACGCCTGAGGCCATCCAAACTGTGGGAGGGGGCTTGCCCCCGATAGCGGTGCATCAGTCAAATGATGCATTGGCTGACACTCAGCAATCGGGGGCAAGCCCCCTCCCACAGTTTTATCGGGGTACTGGTGGGTCTCATTTTATGCGGTAGTGAAAGGTGTTGCGCACCGCCGGTACGGCGACGGGCTTGCCGTCGACGATCCTCGGCTGATAGCGAAAGGTATTCGCCGCCGCCAGTGAGGGTCGGATAAACAATGGGTGACAGCCGTCCAGTACCTTGGGGTTTTCCACCCGGCCCTGGGGATTGACGGTGTATTCCACCGAACAGTCGCCTTCAATATTTTTGTCCAGTGCACGCTCCGGGTAGTCCGGGACGGCCTTGCTCAAGGGCTGGTACTGGCGGCTATCGAACGCCGGAGCAGCGGTGGGCGCGGGCACGGCGGCGCGGGCTTTTTCAGCAGCCACACGCTCCTGGTTCAGACGTTGCTGCTCCAGCTCCCGATTGCGTTGCTCGGCGGCCAGGCGCTGCTGTTCGATTTTCTGCGCTTCGACCCGTTTGCGCGCCAGGGCGGCTTTCTCAAGTTTTTGCGCCTGAATCTGCGGGTCAACCGTTGGTTTGGCCGGTACAGGGACAACAACAGGCTCAGGCGCTACGGGAGTAAGCGGGGCTACCGGCTCAGGCGCTGGCGCCGGCATCATCACCAACTGCGTGTGCATCACCCTCGGCGCGTCTGCCTGCGGTTTTTCCGGCGACCAGCCCAGCATCAGCGCCGCCGCTACCGCCACATGCAGCGCCACGGCCAGGCCTGCCGCCAGGCTGTTGCGCCACAGCCCGTCGCTGTCCGGCATCTGCGCCCGCGTCGCACCGTGCATGATCATCGCGGTCATTGGGGGGCCTCGGTCACCAGCCCCAGGTGGGTGACACCCCCCTTTTGCAACACCGCCATGGCGGCCACCACGCGACCGTACCCGGCGTTGTCGTCAGCGCGGATATACACCTGGGTGTCGCTGCGCGCCGCCACCACCTGCATGACCTTGGCGCCCATGTCTTCCAGGCTCACGGCGCTGTCGGTCTGGTGCCGTGTGTCGAGTTCGCCGCCCAGGTTCCAGTAGTAACCGCCGTCCGCCTTCACCGACAGCGTGAGGATTTGCTGGCGGGTGTCGGTGGCCAGCGCCTCGGCGGCGACCTTGGGCAATTCGATCTTCACGCCCTGGGTCAGCATGGGCGCGGTGACCATGAAGATCACCAGCAGCACCAGCATCACATCGATATAGGGCACCACGTTCATCTCGGCCTTGGGCCCGTGTTTGCGTTGCGGCCTGGTCAACATCGGTTCGCTCCTGTTCAGGCGGCCACGGCCAGGTTGATTGAGGTACCGCGCAGGGCGCGATGCAGGCGCACTTGCAGTTCGTTGCCGAAGGCGTAGTAGCGGGTGAGCAGGGTCTGGCTGCGCGCGGCAAAACGGTTATAGGCGATCACGGCCGGAATCGCCGCAAACAGGCCAATGGCCGTGGCGATCAAGGCTTCGGCAATCCCCGGCGCCACCGTGGACAAGGTGGCCTGTTGTACCTGGGACAAGCCCAGGAACGAATTCATGATGCCCCACACGGTGCCGAACAACCCGATATAGGGGCTGACCGAACCCACCGTCGCAAGAAACTGCAGGCCCTTTTCCAGCTCCAGCTCCTGATCGGTGATTGCCACCTGCAGCGCACGTTCCACGCCTTCGAGCACCGCAGGGTCATGGGTGTGCAGGTGCTGGTATTCCTGCATACCGGCGATAAAGATCGGCGCAACACCGTCCTTGCCCGCCTGCACGGCGTCGCGGTACAGCGGCTGTAAGTCCGATGCGACGCGAAAGCGCGCCACGAAATCATTCAATTGCCGCTCCAGGCGCCGCAGCACACTGCCGCGCCGAATGATCAGGTACCAACTGAGCAGGGACGCCAGCAGCAAAGTGATCATCACCGCCTTGACCAACAGGCTGGCATCGCTGATCAAGCTCCAGATCGTCATATGTTCCATCGTCGCGTGCATGGTGAAACTCCTATTCGATTAAAAACGGATGACTGCGTGATGACAGCTCAAGGCAGTTTCAGCGCGCGGGTCACCTCGGCCCAGGGCACGAACTTGAAGTTCTGGGCTTGCTCGGGCATGCGCTTGCGCCCGTCCTGCACCACCAGCATGCCCTGGCTCCACGGTCCGCCCAGGTTGATGGCGGTGGCTTCCAGGCCGTCGGTTTCGGAGGCCCCGTCGATGCCGGCGGCGGCGTTCAAGCCGACGCGAAAGGCACCGTGCACGGCGAACGGCGGTTCGGCATCCAGCACCACGTAGCTGTCATTGCCCTGGCTCGAGATCACCAGGTAATCCCGTGCGACGCTCTGGTACAGCGCCAGGCCTTCGACATCCGCGTGCAGTTGCGCGCCGACCTTGATCACGCTGGTCAGCGTGGCCGGTTGGTCGGCGCGGGCATCCAGCGCCCACACGCCGACGTCCTCCTCCCCCAGGAACAAGCGCTGGCGTTGGTCATCGGCCACACAACCTTCCGGCTGGCTGTCGACCTTGAACTGTCGCACCAGCTCGCCCTGCACACGCCCGGTCGGGGCACTCAGGCGGTATTGCAGGAAGGTGCCGTCCTTGCCGTTGGCTATCGCATACAGCTCGCCGCCGGCGGGCTGGAACAGGCAGATGCCGTAGATCTCTTTGAGCGGCGTCGGCACTTCGCCGGCTTCCTGCAGCTCGCCGCTCTGGCGGTCGATGCTGAACAGGCTCAGGCTGTTGCGATCGCGATTGCTGGCGACGGCGAGGTCGACGGTCTGCGTGCCCAGCTTGAAGTTGGGGCGTACGTCGACATTGTTCAGGCGCCCGACCGCCAGTTCCTGCAGCAGCTTGCCGTTGAGGTCATAGGCGAGCAGGCCGTGCTTCTTGTTGGTGCCCAATACGCGGCTGTGCGTGGGTGTGTGCGGGTGAATCCAGATGGCCGGGTCATCCGCCGCATCGCCCTGGCGACTCACCGGCTCGGTCTGGCGCAGAGCCGTGACCTGCGCCAGCCCCGGGGCGGCCGGTACCGGCGTGGCCTGCCAGTCGAGTTTGCCCTGGTAGAGCTGGCCGCTGTCATCATCGCGTACCAACAGATGCCGGCCGTTGATCGCCAGTTGCTCCGGCTCCTTGAGGCCCGGCAAGGTCAGGCTCGATTGCTCGGCCCAGCGTTCGCCGGTCTGCTGGAACAGATGCAAGCGAGCGGTTTTCGGGTCCAGCGCCACCACCCCACCCGGCATCAGCGCCATGGCGCCAGCTTCGCGCCCGAGATTGTCGAACAGCGCCACGGGCGTGCGTTTCACCTCGGCTTCCGGGTGCGCCGGGTAGGCCCACCAGCCGACGTTTGCTTCGTTCACCAGCAGGCGCTCGGCCCCATCGTCCACCTGACAGAACTGCGCCGACGGCGGCAGCGGCAGGCCGCGCACGCGCTGCGCCTGGGCCAGCAGCGTCGCGCCACTGCCCACCAGCCATTGCTCGCCCTTGCCCTCCTCACCCACCAGGAACACGAACAGATTGCCCGCCGCATCGCGGTACAGGCACAGGCCGTTCACCGGGAAGTCGCGGGTGGGCAGATACAGCGGCTTGCCCCAGGCCTTGCCAGCGACATCAAGGCTGATCAACACGGCCTGCTGGCGGTCGTTGTCGAGGCTGGCGACCAGCGATCGGTTGCCGGCGGTGCGGCTGTCGAGGCTGCTGAAATTGCCGTTGAATCGGGCCAGTTCGGCGCCTTTTTCGTCAAGTAGCAACAGGCCATCGCGGGTACTGGCGACCACAGGGTCGGTGCGGTTGGGCAGGAATGCGACAGCCTCGGCATTCAGGCCCGGCGCCCAGGGGGTCAGGGCCAGGTCAGTGGCGAATGCATTAGCGCTGATGACCAGCGCGATCAGCAGGTACAGCCTGGAAGTTCTCATGAACAGGCAAATCCTTCGAATACGGTGAAGATCCACTGTGGGAGGGGGCTTGCCCCCTCCCACAGTGGGAATGGGTTGAATTCAAAAATGGGTGAAGGTCAGGCCCAGCTTGTAAGTGGGCCCGTACTCTTCGTACTGGCCGTTGTAGCTGCGGTGGCCGGTGTAGACGAAGTACGACTCATCCGTCAGGTTCTGTGCCTCGAAGCTCACTTGCAGGTTTTTGCTCAGCGAATAACGCGCGCTGAAATCGACGAAGGTCTGCGCATCCACATGCAGGTCATGGGCTTTGTCGTTGATCGACGCCAGCTCGTACAGGTAGGCCGACTTGTAGTTGGCGGAGAGGCGCAGGCTGAGTTTCTCGTCTTCCCAGCCCAGCATCAGGTTGCCGACGCTGTCCGACTGGTTGGGCAGGCTGATGTTGCGCTTGCGGTTGCGCCCGCCGGCACTGTCGAAGCCCTCGATGTCCGCGCTGGAGCGGCTGAAGGTGCTGTTGGCGCCGATCAGCAGGCCGTTCCACGGCGCGGGCAGCCAGTCGAATTTTTGTGAGTAGGCCAGTTCCAGGCCATACAGCTTGGCGCTGTCACCGTTGGCAAAGGTGTGGGCCTCGGCGAAGTTGGTCCAGGCGCCCGTGCCAGCGACGTCGGTGTTGTAGACGAAATTCTGGATGTCCTTGTAGAACACGAACGCCGACACGCTACCGGCGCGGCCCATGAAGTGTTCGATGCCCAGGTCCAGGTTGCTCGACTCCAGGGGCTTGAGGTCCGGGTTGCCGAAGGTGGCTTCGTCATCGTCGATCACGAAGCCTGGGGCCAGTTGACCAAAGGTCGGGCGTACCACGGACTTGGTCCAGGCGGCACGCAGCTGGGTGTTCTTGTCGATCTGGTAGCGCGCGTGCAGGCCCGGCAACCAGTGGTGATAACGGCGTTTGGTCTCGGTGGTGCTGAACTGACCGTCCGTGGCGCCGGTGCCCTTGGCGTCGAATTCGGTGCCCTCGTAGCGCATCCCGGCAATGAACCGCCAGTCGTCGATGTCGACGGTGTTCATCAGGTAGCCGGCGTTGATGTCCTCGCGGATTGTGAAGTCGTTGACCCGCGATTCGGTCGGGTCGTAGAAGTCATCACGGTTGAGGCCACCGATCAACTGGCGGATATTGCCCGCGCTGATGCCTGGGCCAAAGCGGCCGAGACGGTAGTCGACGTTGCCCTTCTGGAACTGCGTGAGGTTGAGCTGCTCGTCAGTGAAGCCCTGTTCATCCAGGTCCTTGTAGGCCCAGGCTTGCAGGTCGTTGTCTTTATGACGGCGGCTGACCTTGCCGCCGAACTTGAACTGTGAGGCGTAGCCACTCAGGTCATAGTCACGGGCCAGGTCCAGGCGCAGGTTTTTCTCGGTGTCCTGGGTGTGCTGTTTCTCCCAGTCGACTTTATCGAGGCTGAAATTGCCGGCGTCGTAGAAGCCGCTGCCGATGATCGGGCGTGGCTTGGCCTTGTCGTAGAAACCGCTGCCTGCAAAGTCACCGCCGTCAAAGGTGGCCCCGGCGATATGCACCGGGCTGTCCTCACTGGAGCGGCTGTAACCGGCCTGGCCACTCAAGGTCCACAGGCCGAGCATCCGCTCGCCGCCGAACACGTAGGACTGGATCTGCTGGGTTTCTTCGCGGTTCTTGAGCTTGCGCTTGCCGTCGGCCTCGCCCAGTTCGCCCGGCGCTTGTGGTTCCGCGAATTCGAGGCTGGCGGCGTTGCGCGTTTCGGTGTCCTTGTAGCGGCTGTAGAGGGTGCGCAGGTAGTAGCTGCTCAGGTCATCGGGCTTGTAGTCGAAGTTCAGGCCACCACCGGCGCGTTCGCGGCTGATGTCGTAGTCGCGCTGCTCGAACTCGTTGAGCCTGGCGCCGTTGCGAAAATCCCAGGCGCCGCCGGTTTCGACGTTGTCCGAGCCGAAATCGCGCTTCTGCCAACTGAGGGCCGCAGCCACGCCGAAATTGTCGACACCCTCGCCAAGGCTGAAGCGGTTGCTGGCGGCGCCGGAGAATTTCGGGCTGGTCTGGCGGGTGTTCTTGTCGTAGCTGGCCTCGGTGCTGCCGGTATAGAACAGGCCCTTGTGGTCGAACGCCGACAGGCTTTTTACGTCGACGGTGCCGCCGAGGGAGTTGGCGTCCATGTCCGGCGTCAGCGTCTTGATCACCGACAGCGACTGCACCAGTTCCGAGGGCAGTACGTCGAGAGCCACGGCGCGGCGCTCGCTTTCGGGCGAGGGCACCAGAGTGCCGTTGATGGTCACGCTGTTGAGGTCCGGCCCCAGGCCGCGCACGCTGACAAACCGGCCTTCGCCCTGGTCACGTTCGACGCTGATCCCCGGCAGGCGCTGCACCGCTTCGGCGACGTTTTCATCCGGCAACTGGGCCACACCGTCGGCATGCACCACGCTCTTGATGCTGTCGGAGACGCGTTGCTCCCTGAGGGCGCTGCCAATGGCGGCGGCCTGCCCGACCACATCGACATGCTCGGTGGTGGCCGCTTCGGCGGCGTTGAGCCGCTCGCAGGCGATTGCCAGGGCCAAGGCGGTAAGCGTGAAGCTGACGAGCCCGGTGCGCTTGTACATGAAACCCTCCCCAAGAATCCGTTGGCGCCAGGCAAGGGACCCGGCAACTGGGAGGGCAAGCTAGGGGTGGGGGATGACGGTTCTGTGACAGCGTTGGGTAGCGAGGCCCGTAAACCGGGGCTTTGAACGAACTCTTGGCTCACAATGAGCTGATATGACCGGTGAAAATCCCCTGTGGGAGGGGGCTTGCCCCCGATAGCGGTCTATCAGCCAGCTTATTTGTCGCTGGCACACCGCTATCGGGGGCAAGCCCCCTCCCACATTGTTTGACTTTCATTGCCGGTCAGATGAGCTGATTCGACCCTCCCCCACCGTCATCCAACCGTCACATGCATCTGCTGTGCTGGCGTCCATCGCTTACCTGTCCAAGGACCCGCAGCCATGTTTCGCGTGCTCAAACCCCACCGCTGGAAACTTGCCCTGTTGCTGATCGCGGCCAACCTCGGGCTGATCCTGCACCTGGCCTGCGGCGAGCTCAAAAGCATCAGTGAATGGGTGTGGCTGGATATCGTCGGCGAAGGCGGTTCGGCGCTGCTCGCGCTGATCTGGCTGGGCCTGGTGCTCAAAAGCCGGCCCGCCGGACGGGTCACAAACTACCTGGCACTGGGTTTGTCGTGCATCTTCTTTTCCTGGTGGATCGACAGCCTCGACGAGTTCATCCGCCTGCCCGACAGCATCACCTGGGACCACTGGCTAGAATCGGGGCCGATGCCGGTGGGCATGATTCTGCTGACCATCGGCATCTACCACTGGCACCGCGAACAACTGGCGATCAGCGCGCAGATGGAAAAGCGCGAGCGGCTGTTTCGCGAGCATCGGCTGTTCGACAAACTCACGCCCCTGGCCGGTGCCGACTACCTCAAGCGCCAACTCCAGGAGAGCCTGCACGACAGCCGCGACCAGCAGCAACCGCTGTCGCTGCTGGCCCTGGACCTGGACCGCTTCGCCGCCGTCAACCAGGCCTACGGGCATGCCGAAGGCGATGCGGTGTTGCAGGCGGTCAGCCATGTGCTGCTGCTCAACCTGCGCCGTCAGGATTTGTTATGCCGCCTGGCCGGCGACCGGTTTGTGGTGCTGCTGCCCAACACCGGCGAGCGCCAGGCCCAGGGGCTGGCGCTGGAGTTGCAGCAGGCGGTGCAGAGCCTGGCGCACAAAACCCGGCTACAGGGCGAGCGCCTGCAGCTGGCGGCGACCACGGCGGTGGTGATGGCCCTGGACGAGCCGCCCCACGAACTGCTCAAGCGTCTGAACCTGGCGCTGGCGCGGGCCAAGCAACCCCTGGCGAAAAGCGCCTGAGATGGCGGTGAAAGCCAACTGGTATGAAAGCGACAGCCGCTTCATTCCCGGCCACCACCAACCCGCTACGTTGATCGACCTGGCCTTGTCCCGGGACATCGACAGCCATCGCCTGCTGCGCGGCACCGGGCTGTTCCATGAGGACATCCTGGCCGGCGACGCCCACTTGAGCCCGCAGCAGTTGCTCGGTCTGATCGGCAACAGCCGCAAGCTGCTGGACGCCGATGACAGCAGTTTCCTGTTTGGCCAACGTCTGCTGCCCGGCCACTACGGCGCCGCCAGCCATGCACTGGGACATGCGCAGAACCTGCACCAGGCGCTGGAGATCCTGATCCAGCAGCACGTACTGCTCAGCCCGCTGGTCACGCCGCACCTGGAGCTGGATGAGCACCACGCCTACCTGTACTGGCTGGACAGTTGCGGCGCCGGCGAGCAGTGGCGCTTTTTGCTCGAAGCGAGCATGACCGCGCTGGTTGCCATGAGCCAATGGCTCGGCGGCGAGCGCCTGCCGTGGGTGTGCAGCTTCAGCCATGCCGAGCCGCGGTACGTAGAGCAATACTGGGTGCACCTGGGCGAACAGACGCGCTTCGAACGCCCGCTGGACATGATGTGTCTGCCGCGCGAGTACCTCACCCGCGCCTGGCCCGGCGCCTCGGCCACGGCCGGCCAGGTGGCGCGCCAGCACGCCCGCGGACAGATCGAACAGTTGGGTTTTGCCGCCAGCTTTCTCGACGGCCTTAACGACTACCTGCGCGAGCACGTGCGCCAGCCGCCCAGCCTGGAACAGGCCGCACAGGCCTTCGCCATGAGCCCGGCCACCCTCAAGCGCAAGCTGCACAAGCACGACACCGGCTATCAGCAACAGGTGGACCGGGTGCGCAAGCACATGGCGTTGCACCTGTATCAGGTCAAGGGACTGAGTAACGACGAGGTGGCCGCCTACCTGAACTTCAACGATGCGGCGAACTTTCGGCGCGCGTTCAAACGTTGGACCGGCAGTACGCCCAACCTGATCCGGCAGTTGTTCAGCAGCCGCTAGCCAGGCGTTCGCGCAGGAATTCGACCAACGCCTGCACCGGCCGCGAACTCTGTCGGTGCTGGGGGTACACCGCCGACAACGTCAGGGCTTCGGGGGCGAAGTCGTCCAGTACGCTGACCAGGCGACCATCCTTCAACGCATCGCCGACGATAAAGGTCGGCAGGTAGGTCACGCCCAGGCCGGCAATCGCGGTGTCGCGCAGCAAATCGCCGTTATTGACGCGCATGCGCCCGCTCACATTCAGCGCCTGCAGCTTGCCCTTGAAACGCCATTGCACCTGGCGACCGTGCCCGTAGGGCAGGCAATCGTGATCGGCGAGGTCATCGGGTTTGTGCGGCGTGCCGCGCAGGGCCAGGTAATCGGGGCTGGCGCAGTAGACGCGCGGGATGCTGGCAATACGTCGGGCGATCAAGGTGGAATCTTCCAGGGTGCCGATGCGCAGCACCAGATCGTATCCCTCGCCGATCAGGTCCACCGGGCGGTCGCTGAGGTCGACTTCCACCGCGACGTCCGGATAGCGCTGCAGGAACAGCGGCAGCAGGCAACCCAAATGCGCCATGGCAAACGACAGCGGCGCGCTGAGGCGGATGGTGCCGCGCGGTTCGCTGTTCTGGCCGGCAATGCCCTGCTCCACTTGCTCGACATCACTGAGCAGGCGCAAGGCCGATTCGTAGTAACTCTGGCCCAGCGGCGTGACATCCAGGCGGCGCGTGGAGCGGTTGAGCAGGCGCACGCCCAGGCGGTCTTCCAGCTGGATCAGGCGGCGGCTGACGAACTGCTTGGACAGGCCCAGTTGCTCGGCAGCGGCAGTGAAACTGCCGGACTCCATGACCTGGCAGAACAGGCGCATGTCTTCGAAGGGGTTCATTGTCGCTTCTCGGTGGACGATGGGCTGTTTTATAACCGGTCAGTGGTCACACCACAAACCAAAAGTGTGAGCACAGTCAAATGTGGGAGGGGGCTTGCCCCCGATGGCGGTGGTTCAGACACAGCAACTGTGACTGTTGCACCGCTATCGGGGGCAAGCCCCCTCCCACAGGGATTACCGGTAACGTTGAGACCGGTTTACTTGGCGGTGAACGCCGAGTAGCTGTTCATCAGGTTGCGGTAGTTGGGGATGCGCGGCGACAGCAGGTTGGCCAGGCCTTCCATGTCGTTGCGCCAGTCAACCTGCAGCTCGCAGGCCACGGCGAACCAGTTCACCAGTTGCGCACCGGCGGCGGTCATACGCGCCCAGGCCGCTTGTTGCACGGTTTCGTTGAAGGTACCGGAGGCGTCGGTGACCACGAACACCTCGAAGCCTTCATCGAGGGCACACAGGGTCGGGAACGCGACGCACACATCGGTCACGACACCGGCAATGATGATCTGCTTGCGGCCGGTGGCCTTGACGGCCTTGACGAACTCTTCGTTGTCCCAGGCGTTGATCTGGCCAGGGCGAGCGATGTACGGCGCGTCCGGGAACAGCGCCTTGAGTTCCGGCACCAGTGGGCCGTTGGGGCCGCTTTCAAAGCTGGTGGTGAGGATGGTCGGCAGGTTGAAGAACTTCGCCACGTCGGCCAGGGCCAGCACGTTGTTCTTGAATTCGTTGGGGGAGAAATCCTGCACCAGCGAGATCAGACCGGTCTGGTGATCGACGAGCAGGACAACCGCGTCATCTTTGTTCAAGCGCTTGTAAGTCATGGGTTAACTCCTTGGGTTTTGATTAGAAGGCAAAGCACGAGCAGCCGAACGCACCCCAGAAGCCCTGGAAGTCGCTGACCGGCACGCTGGAAAGACGGGCCTTTTCATGGCTGTGGGCATGCACGCCGCAGGGGCCGCTGCATTGGTGCAACTGGGCCTGCAGTGGCGAGCTTGGGCACCAGTGCCACGGCACCTTGACCACCGGCGACCAGTCCGGCAGTACCGGAACGCGCGGCGGTGCGTAATCGTCGAAGTCGCCGGCGCCATACACCACCTTGCCGCCGACCACGGTCAGTACCGACTCGATCCACTTGATGGCTTCTTCGTCAACGCTGAAGAAATCCGCCGACAACGCCGCAACGTCTGCCAGTTGGCCGACCTTGATCTGGCCTTTCTTGCCCTGCTCGGACGAGAACCAGGCGCTGCCGTGGGTGAACAGCTCCAGCGCGGTGAGGCGCGGCAGGCCCTCGGCGTGCAGTTCCAGGCCACCGACGGTGCGGCCGCTGACCATCCAGTACAGCGACGTCCACGGGTTGTAGCTCGATACCCGCGTGGCATCGGTGCCCGCGCCTACCGGTACGCCTTCGGCGAGCATGCGCTTGATCGGCGGCGTCGCTTCGGCGGCCTTGGCACCGTAGCGCTCAACGAAGTATTCGCCCTGGAACGCCATGCGGTCCTGGATCGCAATACCGCCGCCGAGGGCACGCACGCGCTCGATGTTTTTCGGGGTGATGGTTTCGGCGTGATCGAAAAACCACGGCAGGCCATTGAACGGAATGTCGCGGTTGACCTTCTCGAATACGTCGAGCATGCGCGAGATGGATTCGTCGTAAGTGGCATGCAGGCGGAACGGCCAGCGCTGTTCCACCAAGTGGCGCACCACCGGTTCCAGCTCCTGCTCCATGGTCAGCGGCAGGTCCGGACGCGGTTCGAGGAAGTCTTCGAAGTCGGCGGCGGAAAACACCAGCATCTCGCCGGCACCGTTGTGGCGCAGGTAGTCATCGCCCTGATGCAGGGTGACGCTGCCAGTCCAGTTCTTGAAGTCGCTGAGCTCTTCCTTGGGCTTCTGGGTGAACAGGTTGTAGGCGATGCGCACCGTCAGCTGCTGGTCCCTGGCCAGTTGCTCGATCACCGCATAGTCGTCGGGATAGTTCTGGAAACCGCCGCCGGCGTCGATGGCGCTGGTCAGGCCGAGGCGATTGAGTTCACGCATGAACTGGCGGGTGGAGTTGACCTGATACTCCAACGGCAGTTTCGGGCCTTTGGCCAGGGTCGAGTACAGAATCATCGCGTTGGGCCGCGCCACCAGCATGCCGGTGGGGTTACCGTTGCTGTCACGCACAATTTCGCCGCCCGGTGGGTTCGGCGTGTCCCTGGTGTAACCGGCCACGCGCAACGCCGCACGATTGAGCAAGGCGCGGTCGTACAGGTGCAGCACGAATACCGGGGTATCCGGCGCGGCCTGGTTGAGTTCTTCAAGCGTGGGCATGCGTTTTTCGGCGAACTGGAATTCGTTCCAGCCACCCACCACGCGTACCCATTGCGGCGTGGGAGTACGGTCGGCCTGGTCCTTGAGCATGCGCAGGGCATCGGCCAGGGACGGCACGCCTTCCCAGCGCAACTCGAGGTTGTAGTTCAATCCGCCGCGGATCAGGTGCAGGTGCGAGTCGTTGAGGCCGGGAATCACGGTACGGCCCTTGAGATCGATGACCTGGGTGGCGCTGCCGCGCAGGGCCATGGCTTCACCGTCAGTGCCCACTGCGACGAAGCGCCCGTCACGAATGGCGACGGCGCTGGCGTGTGGGTTTTCCCGGTCCACGGTGTGGAACTGGCCATTGAACAGAATCAGATCGGCGTTCATAGGGTTTCCTTTACAGAGGCTTCGAGCCAGGGAGCGAACAGGCGGGTGGCCGCCGGCATCAGCAGGTAAACCACCAGCAGCACGATGGTCAGGGTGACCAGGAAGGTGGAGACCACGTAGTTGGACAGAAACGGATGCAACCGCAGGATCGGCCCCCAGATAAACGGCAGGAGCAGGGTTTGCGGCAGGATCACAAACAGGCTCACCACCGCCTGCTTCCAGCGCGGCGGCTTGGCGGCGCCGTCGGCCTGGGGGGCGAACCAGAATTCATTGGCACCGCCGATTTCAGTCTGGTCGCCGTCAGCCAGCATCGGCGCGGCTTCGTCGATCAGGGCCTGGCGTTGCGGGGACTCGAGCCACAACTCCAGGGCGGCGGTGGAGCGATAGCGCAGTACGCAGGTAAACAGGGCCATGCCGCTCTGCTGGCTGCGCACGACGTCGACGCCAAGGTGGCCGGGGCGTTCACCGGCGATGCGCACGATGCGGCGCAGCCAGGCTTCGTACTCGGTTTCACGGCCGGGCTTGACCCGGTGCTTGACGACCAGCGTGACGACTTCGTCGGGGCTGGTGTTAGGTGTTGGGTCCATGATGGGTGTTTCCCCCCGGTGCATTGAGCGATGGGGGGAGTTTGCTGGGCAATGGCAGTGGAGAATTGAATGTATGTGCTGTTTGACCCAGCCGTTCGAGGCACGAAAGGAAACCGTTAGGCCCCCTCCCCTGCGACGCTCAGCTTGGCTTTTGGTAGCCGACACCCTGGAATGAGAACTTGAGTTCCTTACTCTCGCCGTTCACTCGAGTCACTTCCAGATCGCCTGTGATCGAATTGCGGAACCGACCATACAAGCCTTCGTTCGTGACGGAGCCCACCGTGATAGTGCCTTTGTCATCCGTCGTAAAGGGCGCGGAAAAACTGCCTGCGGTCGGCGCAATCTGCGAACTGCGATCGATGTCCTTACCGTAGTGTTCAACGAACCCGCTATGCCGTGTGGCCAAGCTGACCTTGCTATCGACGTAAAGGTCTTTGACATGCTGCTTGGGCCCGACTTTATCGGGGTCGGTGACGTCCTGGATATACCCGCTCAGCCGCTGCAGATTCTTCGGGTCTTGCTCCACGGTGAGGTTGTATTTATGACCGAACTTGAAATCCACCGTTGTACTGTTGCTCGCCCCCGGGCCACCATCCGCGTCGGTACTGCCGTGTGGCGCAGTGAAGTGCGACCCGAACCCGGAAAACGGCACCTGCGCCTTGCCATCCGCCCCTGGTTGCAGCCCGATATACCCGTCGCCGAGGGACTTACCCTGTTCGTCATTGATGCCGAACTGCATCGCGTAATAAATCCCCGCAGACTCGCTACTGGTTCTTTGAGCGCCCGCGCCAATACTGATTGGAAAAGTAATGTTGCTCAGCCCCTGGCCTGATCCGGGAACCGAGTAATAAGCGAGGTACATTCCATCGGGCGCTGAAGCCTCCTTCTTAACCTCCAGGCGTGGATCGCTCACCCTGTCCAGCTTTGACGCCTCGACAGTCACCGGGATCGTTCCCTGCGTAGACACAACAGAGCGGGTTGAGCGCGCGAGGCTAGCGCCCGCGGCGGGATGATCATCGCTCGCGGGTAGTTGCACCGGCTGCCGCGACGTCGATGCGGGCGCGTCATGACCCGGCGGCGGTGTAACCGGTGGAATAAACTGTGGCTTCTGAGAGATATACATAGTCGTGACCAGCCCCTGCTTGAAAGTTGACCCATGGTAGGCGGGCCAAACCCAGGCGGGCAGCCGGAAAAAGCGTGCGCACCGTTAGGACTTTGCTGTACATCAAGGCCGGCCAGGTTAAAACGCGTACGGCGCCAGGGCTGAACAGCTAGACCTCCCCGGCCATATGCTGCGCAATCTTTCCCCGCAACCAGCGCTCGGCCGGGTCATTGTCATGCACCCCGCTCCACACCATCGACAGCTCTGCCGCATCAATCGCGAACGGCGGGTCTTCGGCCCGCAGACGGGTGCCCTCGGTCAATGCGCACGCCGCGTAGTCGGGTACGGTCGCGATGATCTGCGAACCCGCCAGTAATGCGCGCAGCCCGCTGAACTGCGGCACCGCCAGCACCACCCGCCGCGACCGTCCGATGCGTGCCAGGTCCAGGTCGATATTGCCGCTCAGGTCGCCCGAGAACGAGACCATGGCATGGGGTCTGGCACAGTAATCGTCCAAGGTCAGTGGCGCCTCGCCATCATCCCCTCGCAGCACCTTGCAGGGAATATCGCGCAGCTTCTTGCGCTTGGCGTTGGCCGGCAGTTCGGTGGTGTAGCTCACGCCTACCGAGATTTCACCACTGGCCAGCAACGACGACATCAACAAGTAATTGGCCCGGCGCACCACCACGATGATGCCTGGCGCCTCTTCGCGCAGGCGACTGAGCAAGGGTGGAAACAGTCCGAACTCCGCGTCGTCGGACAGGCCGATGCGAAACACCGCGCAGCTGGTGGAGGGGTCGAAATCCTTGGCCCGGCTGACGGCGCCCGAAATGGTGTCCATGGCCGGTTGCAGTTCCTTGAGTATCGCCACCGCCCGTGGCGTGGGTTCCATGCCGCGACCGTTGCGCAGCAGCAACGGGTCGTCGAACAAGTCGCGCAGGCGGCCCAGTGCGGCACTCACCGACGGCTGGCCCATAAAGAGTTTCTCGGCGACCCGGGTCAGGTTCTTCTCGAACATCAGGGCTTCGAAAATCACCAGCAGGTTCATGTCGACGCGGCGCAGGTCGTTGCGGTTCATGGCGGTATCCAGACGGTTTGCAGGGGGTCATGGAAGCATGCCCACAACGCGTTGGATTGCATGCCTGTGCTGTCTTTTCCACGCCGGCACCTGGCGAAATTAACAACGATTAACTCGTCAGCCAGGCGGTCCGGCAACAAGATGAACGGCGTCTACACTGCATCCATTCAACGGGAACGCTCCCATCGACTGCGGATATTTGTCATGGCCCGACTCGAGCAATATGCCCCTCGTTTATCCGCCACCGGAGGCCTGTGCCCCCGGCGCGAGCGGATCGCCAAGCAACTGATCCTCGCCAACCTCGGCGAAAGCCTGAGCATCGCCGAGCTGGCCCAGGCTTGCGCGTTGTCGCGCAGCCACTTTTCCCGCGCCTTCAAGTGTTCCACCGGGGTATCGCCCCAGGAGTGGATTCGCCACCAGCGCATCCTGCGCGCCAAGGAACTGATCACCGGCTCTTCCCTGAGCCTCACGCAAATCAGCCTGGAATGCGGCTTTTGCGACCAGGCGCACTTCTGTCATATGTTCACTCGCAGCGAGGGCGTGAACCCGATGACCTGGCGAAACCACCACTCGCGCTCCAAGCCGCAAGTGATCGCGGCCTAGTGGTCTTCAAGCGCCTGGAATATGCTTGCCCATCCGTTACTCTTGAACCTGGGCAGCCATGAATGATTTGAGCGACCAGGCCGTGCACTTCGGCCCCTACCGCATCCATCCGCGCGAGCGCCTGGTGCTGGAGGCCGGTCGCCCGCTGCGCCTGGGACGGCGGGCGGTGGACATTCTGCTGATCCTGCTGGAGCACGCCGGCAATGTGGTGAGCAAGCAGGAACTGATCGCGCGGGTCTGGCCCAAAAGCGTGGTGGAAGACGGCAACCTGCGGGTGCACATGGCCGCGTTGCGCAAGGCCCTGGGCGATGGCCAGGCGGGGCAGCGCTATATCGTCACGGTCGCCCAGCGCGGCTACAGTTTTGTCGCGCCACTGAGCATCGAACCGATGACGCTACCCACCGACGGCGCGCCCCAACGCCCTGGCCACAACCTGCCGCTGCGGCGCACGCGAATGATCGGCCGCCAGGCCCTGATCGATGCGCTGGTGCAGCAACTGCCGCAGCAACGTTTCATCACCCTGACCGGAGCCGGTGGCATCGGCAAGACCACCGTTGCCCTGCGCGTCGCGGAATTGCTGATCGGGCATTACCGCGACGGTATTCACCTGCTCGACCTGGCACCGCTCAGCGCCGCATCGATGATCCTGCCCAACCTCGCCGCCCTGCTGGGCGCCACACCTGGGGAGAATGCGCCGCTGGTCAGCTTCGCCCGCAGCCTGCAGGCACGCCAGCTGCTGCTGGTGATCGACAACTGCGAGCACCTGCTCGACGACATCGCCCTGATCAGCGAAACCCTGTTGCGCCATGCGCCGCACCTGCACATTCTCACCACCAGCCGCGAAGCCCTGCGCGCCGAAGGTGAGTCGGTGCAACGCCTGGAGCCGCTGAGCTGCCCGCCCGCCACCGGCAACCGCGCCCAGGCCCTGGGTTACCCGGCCATGCAATTGCTGATCGAGCGGGCAATGGCCCATCAGGACAGCTTTGCCCTGAGCGATGCTCAATTGCCGCTGGCCATCGATATCTGCCAGCGCCTGGACGGCATTCCCCTGGCGATCGAGCTGGTGGCCGCGCAGATCGAGCGTTTTGGCTTGCCGGGACTGCTGGTGCAGATGGAAGACAACTTCCGCCTGCTGACCCGCGGACGGCGCAACGCCCTGCCCCGCCAGCAAACCCTGCGGGCCACGCTTGACTGGAGCTTTGAGCTGCTCACCGAAGGCGAAAAGATCTGCCTGCGCAGGCTTGCGGTCTTTCGCCGGGGCTTCAGCCTGGTCAGTGCAGCGGCGGTGATCGCCGGGGAACACATCGCCCCGACCGAAGTGCTGGGCTCGATCACGCAACTGGTGGCCAAGTCGCTGCTGAACGTGGACGCCAGCGAGGACGAGATGATCTATCGCCTGCTGGATATCACCCGCACTTACGCCCTGGAAAAGCTCAGCCTGGCGGGCGAGTTGCAGGCCACGCGCGAGCGCCACGCGGCGCGCTGCCTGGCGTTGATGGAACAGGCCCGCGGCGAGTGGGAACTGATCGCCACCCAGCCCTGGATCGAGCGCTACGCACCGCTGCGCGAAGACGTGCGCGCCGCCCTCGACTGGGGGTTTTCCGACCACGCGGGGCATTTGCTGGCGATCCGCCTGACGGTCAGTGCGATGCCGCTGTGGCAAGAACTGTCGTTGCTGCGCGAACATGCCGGTTATGTGGACAAGGCGCTGGCGCTGATCGATCAGGTCGAAGCGCCCTGCACGCAATTGACCCTGCAACTGCAATTGGCCCTGGGCAGCCTCTCCTACCACGCCCTGGGCGCCGCGCCGCAGACCATTGCGGCGTTTGTCGGTGCCGCGCGCCTGGCCGAGGAACGCCAGGACCTGGCCGGCCAGTTGCGTGCGGTCTCCGGGCATATGGCGGTGAACCTGTGTGCCGGGCGCTATGGCCAGGCGCTGCAACAGAGCCTGCAATTCGATCGCCTCGACCCGCGCACCGAGCCACTGCTGGACCTGAGCACCCAGCGCCTGCGCGCCCTGGCCCAGCATTACACCGGCAATCAGGCACTGGCCCGGCACCATGCCGAGCAGGTGCTGCAGCGCATGAGCCACAGCAGCCACGTGAACCGCTTTGCCCAGGGCGTCGGCGTGCAGTACGACCAGAGCGTCGCGTCCCTGACCGTACTGGCACGCATCCTGTGGCTACAGGGCTTCCCCGAGCGTGCCTGGCGCACCGCGAGCCAGGCATTGGACCTGGCGCTGCAGATCAACCACGGCACCTCGATCTGCTACACCCTGGCCCTGGCCGGTGTGGTGATCGCCCGCTACAACGGTGCCGACGACGAGGCACAGGCCATGCAACGCCTGCTGCTTGAGCAGTCGCACAAGCATTCGGTGCAACTGTTCCAGACTTGGGCCGGACACTACGCCGGTATCCTGGGCGACCAGGATCTACAGGGCCTGGGACTGATCGAGGACACCCTGGTCACTTTCGGCATGAGTCAAGTCGATGAGCCGGGTATGCAACGCGCGCGCAGTGGCGCGGCGGGCTGGTGCGCCGCGGAAATCCTGCGGGTGTACGCCGGCCAGGCGGCGCTCCAGGGCGATACCCCCGGCGCTGAAACGCTGCTGCTCGAAGCCCTTGGCCTGGCACGCCAGCAAGGTGCCCTGGCCTGGGAGCTGCGGTGTGCGGGCTGCCTGGCGCAACGGTGGCAGCAACAAGGGCGCAGGCAGGCCGCCAGGGCGTTGCTGGAGCCCATCTACGCTCGATTTACCGAAGGCTTCGCCACCCGCGATCTACTGCGCGTGCGCCGCCTGCTCGACGAGTTGCAGGACAAACGGCCGGCCTGAAAAAGCCCCCAGACACTGCCCGTAGCCGTGCTGCAAACGCTCTACCTGACGCGGATCGCGCAGTTGCGCCAGGGCGTAGCTGCGCACGCAATTGAGCAGGCGATAGCGCGTCGGGCCCAGGCCAGGCTCGGCGGTCAGCAGCGACAGATTGACCAGACGCGCCAGCAGGTAAGACAAATCGGCGTGTTCAAGCTCGGTTCCGGTGACCATTTCACTTAAGGTGGGCAGGGTTACCGCCATCTTGAACAGGCCCAATTGCAGAAACAGCCAGCACTCCGGCAGGCTCAGCCGCTGGTAGCTCCAGTCCAGCGCGGCAGTCAGTGAGTGATGGCGTTCCACCGCCGTGCGACGACCGCGGCTCAGCCCGTGCAGGCCGGTGCGCAATTGCCGCTGCACACCGCCGATACCCAGTGCGTCAACCTGGGCGGCCGCCAGTTCGAGGGCCAACGGGATACCGTCCAGGCGCCGACAAATATCGTGCAGCGGCATCAACTCCTGGGGCCGTAACATAAAACCCTGCTGACTGGCGCGTGCCCGTGTGACGAACAACTGCACCGCGGGACAGGCCATGGCCTGCTCGACACTGCCCAGCGCCGACGGTGACGGCACGCCCAACTGCGGTACGCGCACCAGCCATTCGTCCGGCGCCAGCAAGGCCTCGCGGCTGCTGACCAGCACGCTGACTTCGGGCGCCCTCTGCTGCAGCGCGCGCAGCAGCTTGCGACAGGCACCGAGCAGCAGGTCGGCCCCATCGAGTACCAGCAACAAGCGGCGCGCGGCCAACCGCCGGCACAGCTCATCTAGGCTGTCGCAGCGGTCCAACTGGAAAAGCGTGGCCAGATGCCCGAGCAGTTCGCCCAACGTACGCAGGTTGCCCAGGTCGACCCACCACACCCCGTCGCGATAGCGGGGCAACACACGCTCGGCCAGGGCCAGGGCCAGGGTACTTTTGCCGATACCGGCCACACCGGTCAGGGTCAACAGCCGTTGCCCGGCCATGCGCCGCACCAGCACGCCCACCAGCTCATCGCGACCGACCACCGGGCTGAGCCGCGCCGCCAGGTTGTGCGGTGCCGGCAACGTCGCCAGCGCGCCTTGTACGGGCGCAGCGAAGCAGTAGCCGCGCTGCGGGTGATTGAGGATCAAAGGCTGCACATCAAGGGCGCGACGCAACGCGGCAATGTGCACGCGCAGGTTATTGTCTTCAACGACGCTGTTGGGCCAGACCCGTTCGATCAAGGTTGCCTTGCTGATGAAGTGCCCCGGCGCTTCCAGCAGCACGGCGAGGATATCCAGGGCGCGCCCGCCCAGCGGCACCGGCCAGCCAGCCTTGCTGACCAGACGCTGGTGTCGATGAAATGTGTAGGGGCCGAAGCTCACCGCCGCAGAATGATTCATGTCCGTAACAGCGCTGAAACACCCGTGCTTGAGTGCCTGCGCATCCTTTTTCGTGGGCTCGTCGTTATCTTGCCAGCTAGCGGTGACAGGACAATGCTGGCACGGGGAGCGATACGGACAATCGGGTGCCTCAGACGGACATTGGGTCGTTAACTGAACTGCTGTCGGTATTAGGTAGGGTTCAAGCCGAGCTTTTCACTGAACAGAAAGCGCATATGCCGCACGCTGCCGAAGCCTGAGTGGAACGCCACGGTCTTGAGCGGCAGGTCGGTGGTTTCCAGCAACTGGCGGGCACGGTCGATGCGTGCGCCTTGCAGGAACGCCATGGGCGTCATCTGCACCTCCTTGGCGAACAGTCGCGCAAAGTGTCGCGCACTCATGCCGGCCATTTCGGCCATCGACTCGATCGTAAAAGGTTGGTCGAGATGGGCCAGCACATGGTGCTGCACCCGAGTGACCGCGGTTTCCTGAGGCGCCACGGCGGCGGTCATCGGGCTGAACTGGGCCTGGCCACCCTGGCGTTTCATCACCACCAGCAACACCTTGGCCACGTCCACCGCCACCTGCTTGCCATGGTCCTGGGCGACAATCGAGAGGGCCAGGTCGATACCGGCCGTGACGCCACCCGAGGTGATCAACCGTCGGTCCTGCAGGTAGATGCGATCGGTCTCGACGATGGCGTTTGGGAATGCCTTGATCAAGCGTTCGGTGTAATGCCAGTGGGTGGTCACGCGGTGCCCGTCGAGCAAGCCGGCGTGCCCGAGCACAAAGGCGCCGGTGCAGATCGAACCGAAACGCCGCGCCCGTGGCGCCATCGCCTTCAACCAGGGCAGCAGCGCAGGATGACATTCGTTATAGGCACCCGGACCGCCAGGCACCAGCAGCACATCATAGGCCGCCTGGGCCTGCTCCAGCAGCAGGTCGGTCTGCACCGTGACGCCATTGGACGCGCGCAACGGCCCGGACTCGGTGCCGACAGTCAGGATCCGGTAGTGGTCGGCCACCGGCAGGTAGCGGTTGGCAATCGAAAACACTTCAAGCGGCCCGGCCATGTCGAGCAGCAGGAAGTCCGGGAACAGCGCCATGGCCACGGTTTTCATAAGCGGGAAACGTCCATCGAGAAGGAATGCGACGGGCATTATGGCATGCCTTTTACTGTCAACTCATAGGAGACAGTTATTCAAATTTGATCTTCTTAATGAATTCTCCGCTAACCATTAATCTTCTTCTCAACGCAAGCGCCCTGCCTCTCGCAGCCCGCGCTCACTTGAGGACTGGACCATGCTGACCCTTCGCAAAGCTTCCGAACGCGGCGCCGCCAATCACGGTTGGTTGAAGTCGTTCCACACCTTCTCCTTCGCCAACTACTGGAACCCCAAGGAACAGGGTTTTTCCGACCTGCTGGTGATCAACGATGATCGCGTCGCCGCCGGCAAAGGCTTCGGCCAGCACCCGCACCGCGACATGGAGATTTTCTCCTATGTGCTCGAAGGCGCCCTGGAACACAAGGACACCCTGGGCACCGGCTCGGTGATCCGCCCTGGCGATGTGCAATTGATGAGCGCCGGCAGCGGCGTGGCCCACAGCGAGTTCAACCACAGTCAAAGCCGTGGCGTGCACTTCCTGCAAATCTGGATAGTGCCCAACGAGGCCGGGGCCAAGCCGCGCTATCAGCAGGAGCACTTCAGCGCAGCGCAAAAACGTGGGCGCCTGCAGTTGATCATCTCGCCGGACGGCGCCGACGGTTCGTTGAATGTTCGCCAGGATGCGCGGGTGTATGCCGGGCTGTTCGATGGCGATGAAAGCGCGCAACTGGACTTGCCGCCGGATCGCTACGCCTACATCCATGTGGCGCGCGGCAGCGTCGAGCTCAATGGCCAACGCTTGCAGGAAGGCGACGGCGTGCGCGTACGGGACGAGCGCCAGATTCGCCTGAGCCAGGGCACTGACGCCGAGGTGCTGGTGTTTGACCTGCGCCCCAATGAAGTGCCGCAGATGCCATGACGGTCGCAGTGATGGCCCGTGAGCGGGTCCATCGCTGGCGTCGATAGTCACCATCAGCGCAATGAAGTTCTCTTAAAAACTGCGACGCGTAACATCAAACCCATGCCAAACGGCACCCCACTAAAACACTTGGAGCACACCACCATGAAACGCCAACTCTTGCTTAGCCTCGCTTTTTCGGTACTGGCTGCAAACGCTTTCGCCCACCCGGTAGTCGCTGAAGGCGGCGCCGATCGCATGATTGAAACACGCGTTGCCGAAGGCGGTGCAGATCGCTTGCAGGAACGTGGCCTGGCTGAAGGCGGTGCAGATCGCCTGCAGGAACGTGGCCTGGCTGAAGGCGGTGCAGATCGCCTGCAGGAACGTGGCCTGGCCGAAGGCGGTGCAGATCGCTTGCAGGAACGTGGCCTGGCTGAAGGCGGTGCAGATCGCCTGCTGAGCAACCACGTATAACCCCTGCTGTTGAAGGGAACCCCAAACCGGCCTGATCAGCCGGTTTTTTTTCGTCTTCGATTCAGGCTCTTCAGGCAGGTTTGAAAGGCTGAACGTGCGGGTGTCAGGCACCTCCCTCGCCACAGGCATTCGGGTTGCCCTTACCCTTCGCGCTTGACCTTCAAGTGCCGCGCATACCAGGGTCGTTGCGGCACGCGCTTGAACAGGCCCTTGAGCAGTTCCTCATCGGCGCCAAAGGTGATGCGCAGGGCGAGTTTCATGATTTCCGGGTCCATTTCCATCGAGCGCCCCTGCTGCAACCCCGGCGTGGTGCTGCACCCGTGGGTGTCCGGGCCGAGCCAGGGGTCGCCGACTTCAACCCAGCGTCCCGCTGCAAACCAGGCTACGCCGTTGACCTCAAGCCGGGTGACCTCGCCCGGATGGAACCGCTCGTGGGCGCGAAACCAGTCCTCGATGCGGTCGTCGATCCAGCCGTGGAAGTGCCAGAACACCGGGTTCACGTGGGATGAAAACGGATCGCCGAGGAAGTCGTTCTCCGGGGCGTACCAGCGCGGCGCAAAATCCGCCGGGTCGCGGGCAAACGGCACCGGGGCGCCGTTGGACGGGTCGCGCGGCACCGAGGCCCAACGCATGTGCAGCCAATCGTGCAGGCCCAGCTCCATCTCCGAACCCAATTGGCCCAGGGTCAACCTGGCCAGGTAGCGTGGGTCGCGGTATTGGGATTCCCACACCTGGAAATTACTGTGGTAGGTCTCGGCCGCCTTGATGTCGCTGACCCACTGGGTGTAATCGGCGTCATCCGGCGCCGACCAGCAGGGCGGCAGCGCAAAGCCGTCGTGGTTATCGAAGTAACGCACGAAGCCCGGGCGATCGCGCTCCAGCGCCGGCTGGGGCTCGGGAAAATGCGGCCATGACGGCAGGTCCTGCATGGCGCGGGCAGTGCCGAGCATATGGCGGTGCATGAAGAAAAAGTCGATGCCCGAGCCGTTACGGTCCTTGAGCTTGCCCCGCGCATCGCGCTCCCGACCACGCGGCCCGGGTTGCCAGCCGAGGCCGCGCAGGGCCTCGCGTTTTTCTTCGGACAGCTTGTGCCATTGGTCACGGGTGGCGTGCCAGAGCTGATGAAACAGGCGATGTTCGGGGGCAATCAGCCAGGCCAGCAGGGTCGGGTTGAGGCCGATACGCTGGCGGGCTTCGGGGAACAGCTGTTTGTGGGCGATAAATCGATTGTCGCGCTCGGTCAATGCCAAGGGCCGCTCGAGGTCGAGGACCTGCCCACTGAGGGTGCCGCTGCCGGCATTGCCGAAGTCGGCCCAGACTTCATCGAGGGTCATCTTGAATTCGTAGGCCGGAATGCCCGCCGCCGAATCGCGGTCGATCAGCCGCCAATAGAGCACGGCGCCCTCGCCCGTCACCAGATCGCCCAATACGCGGTAGCGCGGCTCGCCGTCGGCCCGCAGGTTCTCGGCGGTGTCCAGGTAACCGCGCAAGCCGCGGCCACGGGGAGCGATATCCAGCAGCAGCGCCAGGCCCTGCGTCGGCAAGCCCCTGAGGCCGGCATCGCGGCCTTCCAGGCGCAGGCTCCAGACGCCGCGCAAGGTGTTCGCCAGGTGCTGGCCCTGGGTGTCGGCCAGGTCGACCGTGGCTTCGCCGGGGGTGACCGGGAATTCTTCTTCCCGCGTCAACTCGCGATGGGCATAAAAGGCCGCGGGCACCGCCGCGCCGGTCAGCGCCAGGCCTGCGATGAACCCACGTCGAGAGATCGTCATTGTCTACCTTAGGAAACGGCTTAATCAGAGCTAGAACGTTTGCAGCCTGGGGAAATTTACCGCCAGGGCAGCGCCCGCTAAATTTCCCCCGTCATCGCTCGTTCTTCCCTGATAGCAAAGGCCTCAACTGACTGAGATGGCAATGACAAAACCACGTTCGAAAAAGGCGCTGTATATCGGCCTGCCGCTGGCACTGGCGGTCGCTGCCGGGGCCGGCTTTCTGGTCTGGGATCATTGGTTCAAGGGCAACGCCGGCTACCCGCTGGAGGTGATCAAGCAAGCCAATGAAATGCAGGATCGCCTGTTGTCGTTCGACAGCCATATCACCGTGCCCATGGATTTCGGCACCGCCGGCAATGAAGCCGACAAGGATGGCAGCGGCCAGTTCGACCTGGCCAAAGCGGCGCGCGGACGATTATCCGGCGCGGCCCTGACCATTTTCGGCTGGCCGGAAATCTGGAACGGCCCCAACGCCCCGCACAAACCCACCGACGGCTTTGTCGAGGAAGCCCGCCATGAGCAGGAGGTACGCTACAAAATCATCTCCGGCATGGTCCGCGACTTCCCCAACCAGGTGGGCATCGCCTACACCCCGGACGACATGCGCCGTCTGCACGGCGAAGGCAAGTTCGCGATCTTTATCAGCATGCTCAACGCCTACCCGCTGGGTAACGACCTGAACCAGCTGGACCTGTGGGCGGCGCGCGGCATGCGCATGTTCGGCTTCAGCTACATCGGCAATAACGCGTGGTCGGACTCGTCGCGCCCGTTGCCGTTTTTCAATGACACCACCGACGCCCTCGAGGGCCTGTCGCCCATCGGCCAGCAAGCGGTGCAGCGCCTCAATGACCTGGGCGTGATCATCGACGTGTCGCAGATGTCGACCAAGGCCCTGGAACAGGTTGCGCAGTTGAGCCGTACGCCGATGGTAGCGTCCCACTCGGCGCCCCGGGCGTCGGTGGACATCCCGCGCAACCTCAGCGACAAGGAACTGCAACTGATCAAGCACAGCGGCGGCGTGGTGCAGGTGGTGGGCTTTGCTGCCTACCTGCGACCCCTGAGCCAGCCGACCCAGGACAAGCTCAACGCGCTGCGCGCCCGCTTCGATCTGCCGCCGCTGCCTAACCTGGCGATGGCCTTGATGCCGGGCGACGCGATCATCGCCGCGTGGTCCGAACAACGCTTCGGCCAGTACGCCAGCGAGCTGTACGCGATTCTCGAGGAAGAACCCAAGGCGACCCTCAAGGACTGGGGCGATGCCATCGACTATACCGTGCGCAAGATCGGCATCGATCACGTCGGCATCGCTTCGGACTTCAACGACGGCGGCGGCCTGCAGGGCTGGGAGAACGTTGGTGACGCGCGCAACGTCACCGCCGAACTGATCCAGCGCGGTTACTCCGAAGCCGATATCGCCAAGCTGTGGGGAGGCAACTTCCTGCGGGTGTGGGAGCAGGTACAGAAAGCCGCCAAACCCTCGGCGCATCAAGAAGTCAGTCCATGACCGACCGTCGTACATTCCTCAAGCAGGCCGGCGTATTGGCCGCCAGCCTGCCGCTGGGCAACACGCTGATTCCCCAGGCGCTGGCCGCCGCCACGAACGATCCATGGGCGGGATTGAAACAGCTGTTCAACCAGGACCCGGATTACCTGCACTTTTCCAACTTCCTGGTGACGTCGCACCCCAGGCCGGTGCGCGAGGCCATCGAACGCTACCGCGCGCAGATCGACCGCAACCCCGGCCTGGCGATGGACTGGGACCTGCAGGAAACCTGGAAGCGCGAAGGCCAGGTGCGTGAGTGGGCGGGCCGCTACCTGAACGCCACACCGGCGCAGATCGCCCTGACCGGCAGCACCTCCGAAGGGCTGGCGATGATTTATGGCGGGATCAAGGTGCGCGCCGACCAGGAAATCCTCACCACCGAGCATGAGCATTACGCGACGCAGAACGTCCTGGATTTTCGCGTGCGCAGGGAAGGCACCCAGGTACGCCGCATCCGGCTGTTCGACAGCGCCAGCCGCGTGTCCGCCGATGAAGTGCTGGGCAATATACAGCGCAATATCCGCCCCAACACCCGCGTGCTGGGCATGACCTGGGTACAGTCGGGCAGCGGTGTCAAATTGCCCATTGGCGAAATCGGCCAACTGGTCGATGAATACAACCGCAACCGTGACGACAACGACCGTCTCCTCTACGTGGTCGACGGCGTGCACGGCTTCGGTGTGGAAAATCTCGACTTCCCCGCCATGCACTGCGACTTCTTCATCGCCGGCACCCACAAGTGGATGTTCGGCCCGCGCGGCACCGGCCTGGTATGCGCTCGCAGCCCCGAAAACACCTACGTCACGCCGATGGTGCCGACATTCTCCGAAGATACGGATTTCGCCACCACCATGACGCCCGGCGGCTACCACGCGTTCGAGCACCGCTGGGCCGCCGACGAAGCCTTCAAGCTGCACCTGCAGCTGGGCAAGGCGCCGGTGCAAGCGCGTATCCACGCCCTCAACACCGAGCTTAAAGAGCAACTGCTGGCGAATCCGCGGATAGAACTGGTCACGCCGCGCAGTCCAGCACTATCGGCAGGTTTTACCTTCTTTCGGGTCAACGGCCAGAACAGCGATGCCATAGCTGCCTACATGCAGCAAAACCGCGTAGTGATCGACGCGGTGGACCGCGACGTAGGCCCCGTGATCCGCACCTCCCCCGGCCTGCTCAACAGCTCGGATGACATCCAGCGCTTCATGGCGTTGCTGAGCCAGCGGTCGTGACCTTTTTTTCTTTGAACGAGACGCTCACATGACGCCATTTCGACTCAAACCCCTGACAGCCCTGGCGCTGACCGCACTGTGTGGCGCCCTGCTCCCGGGCTTGGCCCAGGCGGCGGCACCACAACCGGGCAAAGTCTTCAAGGACTGCAAGGACTGCCCGGAAATGGTGGTATTGCCTGCCGGCACCTTCACCATGGGCACCCCGGAAGACGAAGTCGGCCGCGAGCCGGACGAAGGCCCGATGCATGAAGTGACCTTCGCCAAACCCTTCGCCATGAGCCGCTTCCACATTACCGCCGGTGAATGGGACAGCTACGTACGCCAGACCGGGGTGAAGATCGCCAATGGCGATGATCGTCCCGGCCGCGAATGCATCGCCAGCAAGCCGCGCTACCCTCAGGGGCCACGCCAGCCAGCGGTGTGCATGGACATGGACGACATCAAAAATTACGTGGCCTGGCTGTCGAAAAAAACCGGCCAGCAGTACCACATGGTCAGTGAAGCCCAGCGCGAATACGCGGCCCGCGCCGGCACCCGCGGGCCGTTCCCCTTCCCGTTCGACGACGGCAAGGGCTACAGCATTGCCAAACACGCCAACACCTACGGCCCGGCGGACGGCTACAGCTATTCGTCACCGGTGGGCAGCTACCCGCCGAACGCGTTTGGCATGTACGACATGCATGGCAATGTGTATGAACGGGTTGCCGATTGTGAACACCCGAACTACATCGGTGCACCAACCGACGGCAGTGCCTGGATGGAACCGAACTGCGAGTCGTACCAGATTCGCGGCAATGACTGGGGCGAGGCGCCAGTGTTTTCCCGTTCCGGCAACCGCAACAACATCTACCCGCAGACCCGCGGTGACTGGATTGGCTTGCGTGTAGTGCGCGACCTCTAAGCCATACACCAACCCAATGTGGGAGGGGGCTTGCCCCCGATGAGGCACTGCCAGTGAATGCATCTGCGCCTGACACACCGCCATCGGGGGCAAGCCCCCTCCCACATTTGAACGCCATGCGTCAGGAGGAATGTATTTACCCGCAGACGCGGCGTGACTGGATTGGCTTCCGGGCAGTGCGCGAGCTCCAAGCCATACACCAACCCAATGTGGGAGGGGGCTTGCCCCCGATGAGGCACTGTCAGTGCATGCATCTAGGCCTGACATACCGCCATCGGGGGCAAGCCCCCTCCCACATTTGAACGCCATGCGTCAGGAGGAATGTATTTACCCGCAGACGCGGCATGACTGGATTGGTTTTCGGGCAGTGCGCGTGCTCCAGGCCATACACCAACCCAATGTGGGAGGGGGCTTGCCCCCGATGAGGCACTGTCAGTGCATGCGTCTGCGCCTGACACACCGCCATCGGGAGCAAGCCCCCTCCCACATTTGAACGCCACGCATCAGGAGGAATGTATTTACCCGCAGACGCGGCATGACTGGATTGGCTTCCGTGTAGTGCGCGACCTCTAAGCCATACACCAACCCAAAGTGGGAGGGGGCTTGCCCCCGATGAGGCACTGTCAGTGCATGCATCTGCGCCTGACACACCGCCATCGGCGGCAAGCCCCCTCCCACATTTGAACGCCATGCATCAGGAGGAATGTATTTACGCGCAGACGCGGCGTGACTGGATTGGTTTTCGGGCAGTGCGCGTGCTCCAGGCCATACACCAAGCCCCTCCCACACTTTGACTTTCATACCACTCG
The DNA here is from genome assembly GCF_900004865.1 of Pseudomonas sp. 37 R 15. NCBI lineage: Bacteria > Pseudomonadati > Pseudomonadota > Gammaproteobacteria > Pseudomonadales > Pseudomonadaceae > Pseudomonas > Pseudomonas sp. 37 R 15. Next base: position 117,931 of record NZ_CVTV01000057.1, read on the forward strand.
AAGAGTGTACTCAGCCCTTCTGGGCCAACCGCTCGAGGCCTTCATGCAGCGCCGGGAACAGGCTGTTGTTGAAGTTGTTCCAGCGCAGTTCGAGGATGGTGTCTTGCGGCGAAATCTCGGTCTTCAATACGTCGTGGAACACTTCGCCGGAATCAATGCCGTTATCCACATAGTGGAATGACGCACCGGTGAGGTACAGCGGCTCCGAAGGCGTGGTGGCCCTGGTCGCCCAGTCCACCACGGTCTGCCCACGTGCGCCATACAACGCGTTCCAGGTGGCATAGGCACCACGGCGTTCGTAAGGCGATTCGATACGGGTGATACCCGGATGGATGTTCATGATGCGCCGTGCAAACGGCGCGCCTGGGCGCACCAGTTCATCGAGGATCACCAGCAAGCCATCGAGCACCACAATGTCGGCTTTCAACTCGACCAGCACGTCATGCAGGCGTCGTTCGAAATCCTGTTTGCCGGCGATATGCTCGGCGCTGCCCCGAGGCAGGCGACGATAGGTCGACGGCACGTTCAGCAACAGGTCGTTGACCAACTTGCCCTGCACGCGCAGGTCGGCCGGGTACAACCATGGACGGCCAGGCGTGCAGGCGAAACCGTAATCGGCGACCAGCGCCTGATCCCGCGGGTTGTGCTCATCATCGTCGTACACCACCCCGACCAGATTGTAGGCGTCGCCCAGCGCGGTGTCGTTGAGCGAGCCCACCAGAAACTCCAGCACCGACTTCATGTAGCGCTCATGGTCCTTGTAGGCCACCGGCTGCCCGGCCTTGTCGGCGGCGGCATTTCTCAGGGACCAGACATACACCAGGTTCTTTTTCGTCATTGTTTCGCTCTCGCAGAAGGAATACGTACGGCGTGAATACCCGTGCGCCTACACAACAAGAACGAACCAGCCCTCGCGCAATTTATCCAGCGCCGCCACCGCCCGGCACACCGAGCTAAATAGTCGCGCCGACACTTCGTTTGTCATGGGTAAGGGTCTGTGTGCCCAGCCCCTCTTTTCACTCTCCGGGATGTATTTATGACCGACCCCAAACGCGGCGCCTTCAAAGGCTTGCTCGCCCTGCTCCGGCCCTTTCGCACCATTGTGACGGTCTCCGTTGCCCTCGGCATGGTGGGCGGCCTGGCTATTACATTGCTGCTGGCGACCATCAATAACGCGCTGCATTCGGCGGCCGGCATGACCCAGGGCGTGGTCCTGACGTTTGCGGCGCTGTGCGTGGTGGCGCTGCTCAGTTCGATCATTTCCGACATCGGCACCAACTACGTCGGGCAACGGATCATCGCCGCCCTGCGCAAGGACCTGGGCGAGAAGGTGTTATCGGCGCCCATCGGCCAGATCGAACGCTATCGCTCCCACCGCCTGATCCCGGTGCTGACCCACGACGTCGACACCATCAGCGACTTTTCCTTCGCGTTCACGCCGCTGGCCATCGCGGCCACGGTCACCCTTGGTTGCCTGGGCTACCTGGCCTACCTGTCGGTGCCGATGTTCCTGATGATGGTGGTGGCGATCATTATCGGCAGCGCCGTGCAGTTCATCGCCGGCGGCAAAGGCATCCAGGGCTTCGACCTGGCGCGCAGCCATGAAGACGAGTTGCAGCGTTACTACAACGCCATTGCGTCCGGCGCCAAGGAACTGCGCATGCACCGGCCACGGCGGTTTCGCATGAACACCCACCGCATCCAGGAAACCGCTGACCGCATCAGCGATATCCAGGTGCGTTCGGTCAACATCTACATCCTGGCCAAGACGTTTGGCTCGATGCTGTTCTTCGTGGTCATCGGCCTGGCCCTGGCGATGCAGGCGTATAACCCCAACCCGGACCCGACGGTGATCACCGGCTTCGTACTGGTGCTGCTGTACATGAAAGGCCCGTTGGAACATCTGCTGGGTTACCTGCCCGTGGTGGGCAAGGCCAAGATCGCATTTGGCCGCATCAGTGAACTGTCGGAGCGTTTTTCGTCGCCCGAACCGCACCTGCTGATGGACGACAGCGAAGCGCCCAAACCGGTGGTCAACAGCCTCGAACTGCGCGATGTAAGCTACAGCCCGCCAGCGGTCGAAGGCAGCGAGCCGTTCCACCTGGGGCCGATCAACCTGAGTATCCAGCAAGGCGATATCGTGTTTATCGTCGGTGAAAACGGCAGCGGCAAGACCACCCTGATCAAACTGCTGCTGGGTCTTTACCCACCTCAGGGCGGCGAGATTCGCCTGAATGGCGAAGCGGTCACCGACCCTGAGCGCGATGACTATCGCCAGCTGTTCACCACGGTGTTTTCCGACTATTACCTGTTCGACGACCTGGTCCAGGGCAGCGCCACCCAGTCCCTGGACAGCGCCACCAAGTACCTGGAACGCCTGGAAATCGCGCACAAGGTCAGCGTCAAGGACGGCGTGTTCAGCACCACCGACCTGTCCACCGGCCAGCGCAAGCGCCTGGCATTGGTCAACGCCTGGCTGGAAGAACGCCCGGTGCTGGTGTTCGACGAATGGGCCGCCGACCAGGACCCGGCCTTCCGCCGGATCTTCTACACCGAGCTGTTGCCGGACCTCAAGCGCCTGGGCAAGACCATCATCGTGATCAGCCACGACGACCGTTATTTCGACATCGCCGACCAGCTGGTACGCCTGCGCGCCGGTCAGGTGGTACACGAAATGGAGCCCGCGTGAATTTTATTTTCCGGTTTTTCCAGGTAGGAACGTCTCACTAGTGGTAATGAGAATTAACCTCAATAGATACGATAACTGCCCACTTAAAACCTAGAAGAGAAAGCATCCATGCCAGCACGACTCGGTCTGAGCCCCCTGAGCAAAGCGTTATCCATGCGCAGGGCCCTGAACATGAACCTTCTTCCGAGTGCCCTGGCACTGGCAGTGTCGCTGCCGATTGCAGGCTACGTTCAGGCCCAGGAGATCGAGTTGAACATTCCTGCACAGCCGCTGGGGAGCGCGCTGCAGGAATTTGGCCGCCAGACCAATGTGCAAGTGTTGTACAGCCCTGGCGACGTGCAGGGTAAGAACAGTCGCGCAATCAACGGCAAGATGCAGCCGCAGCAGGCCATCGATGCGTTGCTGGCAGGCAGCCAGACCACCTACAGCCTTAACGGCAATACCTTGACGGTGGCCGCCGCCAGCGCAGGTGGCGGGCTGGAACTGAGCCCGACCGAGGTCACCGCCAACTACCTGGGCAACATCACCGAAGGTTCGGGCTCCTACACCCCGGGCACCATCGCCACCGCCACGCGCCTGACCCTGACGCCCCGGCAAACGCCGCAGTCGATCACCGTGGTCACTCGCCAGCACATCGAGGACTTCGGCCTCAACAACATGGATGACGTGATGCGCCACACCCCGGGCATCACGGTGTCTGCCTATGACAGCGACCGTACCAACTACTACTCCCGGGGTTTCTCGGTCAACAGCTTCCAGTACGACGGTATTCCTTCCACCGTGCGCAACGTCGGTTACTCGGCGGGCAATACCTTGAGCGACATGGCGATCTACGACCGTGTCGAAGTGCTCAAGGGCGCTACCGGCCTGCTCAACGGCGCCGGCTCCCTGGGGGCGACCATCAACCTGATCCGCAAGAAACCGACCTCGGATTTCAAAGGGCATGTGCAATTGGGCGCCGGCTCCTGGGACAACTACCGCAGTGAAGTGGATGTCAGCGGGCCCCTGACCGACAGCGGCAATATCCGTGGGCGTGCGGTGGCCGCGTACCAGGACAAGAAGTCGTTCATGGACCACTACTCGCGCAAGACCGAAACCTACTACGGCATTACCGAATTCGACCTGTCCCCCGACACCCTGCTGACCGTGGGCTTCGACTACCAGGACAACGTTCCGCAGGGTTCGAGCTGGTCCGGCTCCTTCCCGCTGGTAAACTCCAACGGCAGCATCAACAAGATGCCGCGCTCCTACAACAACGGCACCACTTGGAGTTCCTGGGAGCAGAACACCCGTACCGCGTTCGCCATGCTCGAGCATGACCTGGGCGACGGCTGGGTGACCAAGTTCCAGCTCGACCACAAGATCAACGGCTACCACGCCGACCTCGGTTCGATTCAGTTCGTCCAGCCGGCAGCCGATGGCACCGCCGAAATCAACGGGCAGAAGTACACCGGCGAAACCAAAAGCACCTCCGCCGACCTCTACGCCACCGGACCTTTCAGCCTGTTCGGCCGTGAACATGAGCTGGTGGTGGGCGGCTCGATCGGCACCTCGCGCTGGCAGGGCAAGGGTTACTGGTCCCCGGAATGGCCGGGCGGCAACAAAGTCGATTTCTATAACTGGAACGGCCACCTCGCCAAGCCTATCTACGGCCCGGCCCAGCAGTACATCGATGACACCATCCGCCAGACGGGTTACTACGTGACCACACGCTTGAACGTGATGGATGACCTGAACGTGATCCTCGGCGGGCGCGTAGCCAACTATCACGTCACCGGTAACAACCCTTCCTACAAGGAAACCGGGCGGTTCATTCCTTATGCCGGGGTGATCTACGACCTCAACGACAACTTCTCGGCGTACGCCAGCTACACCGATATTTTCCAGCCTCAGGAAAGTACCTATAAAGACCGCAACGAAAAACTGCTGGAACCGGACGAAGGACAAAACTACGAGATTGGCCTCAAGGGCGAGTTCTTCGACGGCCGCCTGAACACCAGCATTGCTTACTTCGAAGTGCATGAGACCAACCGTGCGATCTCCGACGATGCGTACAACAACCAGACGCCGACCCCGCAGAACTATGCATTCAAAGGCTCCAAGGCCGTGACCAAGGGCTACGAAGCGGAAATCACCGGTGAGTTGAGCCCGGGCTGGCAAGTGCAAGGTGGCTACACCCACAAAATCGTGCGCGATGACGACGACAAGAAGATCTCCACCTTCGAGCCCGAGCATCAGGTCAACCTGAACACCACCTACAAGCTCAAGGGTGACCTGGACAAGTTCACCATCGGCGGCGGCGTGCGCTGGCAGACCAAGGGCTGGAACGAGATCTGGAACGGGCCACTCGAAACCAATCAGGACATCACCCAGGAATCCTACTGGCTGGTGGACCTGATGACCCGCTACCAGGTCACCAAGAACCTGTCGGCAACGGTCAACTTCAACAACATCTTCGACAAGTCCTACTACACCAACGTCGGTTTCTATAACTCCGCCGCCTACGGCGAGCCGCGTAACGTGATGGTCAGTACGCGTTGGGACTTCTGACGTGATGCCTTGATCACCCCGGTGATCAAAAATAACGCCCGGTGAGCGCAGCACGCGCTCCGGGCGTTTTTATTTGTGCCATGGATGGAGAAGTGTCAGCCACCCACGAGGCGACCGACCCGCAGCCATCGGCGGCATAGGCAGCGACACGGCAGGTGTACTCAACTCGCCTGCACAGCCGGCGTCGCCAATCGATTGCAGCCATACAGCACCATGCCCAGCACAATCAGCGCCCCACCGCGCAACCAGGTATCCAGGCTTTGCTGGCTAAGCAGAATCAGGCACGAAACAATCGCCAGCACCGGCACCCAGCTCGGCACACGAAAATGCTTCTCCTCAATGGTGTCACGCCGCAATACCAGCACCGCCAGGTTGGTACTAAGGAACACGAACAGCAGCAACAAAACCACTGTCTCGTCCAATGCCGCCAGCGTGCCGGTCAATGTCAAGGCGATGGCCACGGCCGTGCTGGCAATGATCGCCAGCCAAGGCGTACGGCGCTTGGCCAGCACGCGCGACAACGGCTCCGGCAACAGGCCCATGCGCGCCATGCCGTAGGTCAGGCGGCTGGCCATGACCATTGTCAACAGCGCGCCATTGGCGACCGCCACCAAGGCGATGAAGGCAAACAATTGCGGTGGAATATTCAGGCCCGAGGCGCTCACCACTTCAAGCAGCGGTGCCGACGTGGCTGTCAGCTTGTCCATCGGCAGCACCACGGAGGCGGCAACACCGACCGCCATATACACGATGCCCGCCACGATCAATGCGGCGAACAGCGCACGCGGATAAACCTTGCGCACACCACGGATTTCTTCCGCCAGATTGGCCGACGTCTCGAAGCCGACGAACGAATAGAACGCCAGTAGCGCAGCGCCGAGCACGGCGAGCATCGGATTGATGCCGGGCTTGAATTCGAACGCTCGCCCCAGGTTGGCTTCGCCGGAGTGGAAACACCAGGCTGCGGCAACCACCACCAACAGCAGCCCGGACAGTTCCACGCACGTCATCACCATATTGGCGCCCAGCGATTCCTTGATCCCGCGGGCATTCAACAGCGCAATCACCAGCAAAAAGACCAGCGCCGCCCAGTGCGGCGGCACGTCAAAGAACGCCGCCAGGTAGTCACCGGCAAACGCCAGGGATAACCCGGCGGCGCTGGTCACGGCGGCTGCAAGCATGCAAAAGCCCACCAGAAACGAAATCAGCGGCGACTTGAACGCCTTTTCGGCGAACACCGACGCGGCGCCTGCATGGGGGTATTTGGTCACCAATTCGGCGTACGAGCCGGCCGTGAGCATGGCGAAGAACAACGCCACCAGCAGCGGCACCCAGATCGCCCCGCCGACCTGGCCGGCGATGGTTCCGGCCAGCGCATACACGCCTGCGCCGAGCACATCGCCCAGGATGAACAGGAACAACATCGGGCCGGTTACGGCGCGGCGCAAGGACGGCTTGGAAGGTTCGGCGTGGCTGAGGCTGGATTCGGTCATGGACGGCTCTGGCGGCGGGTTGCAGTCAGCAATCATCCGGCGCGGGCCGGCTGAAGCGGGGCTATCTGCAATGGAGAATGCCTGCGCGGCCAAAGTTCCGTTATTTGGTCGCGCCTATACCTACCTCTCGGCCGGGGGCTTCGCGAATGGGCTCGTCGATCCGTGCCTGAAGCCCGGGGGCATGTTCCAGCCGCTCCTATTGCCCTTGAGCATGTTCGGGCCTGCTGCTGGGCTCAGCGGAACGTCTGTAAAAATCCCAGGCTGAAACGTGTCAGCCAAGGCATCACCCAAAAATATGCATAAATGCATTTTAGCCCTTGACCCGAGTGAGCCAGTCTTTTAAAGTCGAATCACTGTATATGAATACAGTATTTATCTTACCTTCATGGACGAGGTTTCCTATGAAAAGCACCACTGAAAAATTTGGCAAAACACCCCACCTACCCAGCCTGTGGACCCGCGCCGATGCGCTCAAAGTCCATGCGGACGACCCCACCACCACCCAGCCACTGGTCAGTGCCGACTTCCCGGTGCTGAGCGATAAGGTGTTTATCTGGGACACCATGCCGCTGCGTGACATTGATGGAAATATCACCTCCGTCGATGGCTGGTCGGTGATCTTCACCCTCACCGCGGATCGTCACCCCAACGACCCGCAGTACCTCGATCAGAACGGTAACTACGACATCGCCCGCGACTGGAACGATCGCCATGGTCGGGCAAAGATGTACTACTGGTACTCCCGCACCGGCAAGGACTGGAAACTCGGCGGCCGGGTAATGGCCGAAGGCGTTTCGCCAACGGTGCGCGAATGGGCCGGCACGCCGATCCTGTTGAACGAGCAAGGCGAGGTGGACCTCTACTACACCGCCGTCACACCGGGCGCGACCATCGTCAAGGTGCGTGGCCGCGTGGTGACCACCGAGCATGGCGTCAGCCTGGTGGGCTTCGAGAAGGTCAAGCCGTTGTTCGAGGCCGACGGCAAGATGTACCAGACCGAAGCGCAGAACGCCTTCTGGGGTTTCCGCGATCCATGGCCGTTCCGCGACCCGAAGGACGGCAAGCTGTACATGCTGTTCGAAGGCAACGTGGCCGGCGAGCGCGGCTCGCACAAGGTGGGCAAGGCAGAAATCGGCGATGTGCCGCCCGGTTATGAAGACGTCGGCAACTCGCGCTTCCAGACCGCCTGCGTGGGTATCGCCGTGGCCCGTGACGAAGACGGGGACGACTGGGAAATGCTGCCGCCGCTGCTGACCGCAGTCGGCGTCAACGACCAGACCGAACGTCCGCACTTCGTGTTCCAGGACGGCAAGTATTACCTGTTCACCATCAGCCACACCTTCACCTACGGCGACGGTGTAACAGGGCCGGATGGGGTGTACGGTTTTGTCGCAGACTCGCTGTTCGGCCCTTACGTGCCCTTGATCGGTTCCGGCCTGGTCCTGGGAAATCCGTCCTCCCAGCCCTTCCAGACCTACTCCCACTGCGTAATGCCCAACGGCCTGGTGACTTCCTTCATCGACAGCGTACCCACCGGCGAAAGCGGGACACAGATGCGCATCGGCGGCACCGAGGCACCGACCGTGGGCATCAAGATCAAAGGGCAGCAGACATTCGTGGTCGCCGAGTATGACTACGGTTACATCCCGCCGATGGTTGACGTCACGCTCAAGTAAGCAAGGCAAACGGACGTCGTAGCGTCTATTTCATAAACCACAGGGTAAAAAAGCCACTCGATCGAGTGGCTTTTTTACGCAAGTTACGCACCGGCTACCCGGATAACTCATGCCGGCCGCGACGTGAACGCCAGGCGAACTGCCAGCAATACCAATACGAATGCCAGGCCCCGCGACTGCCACTTTGCGGGCTCGCCTTGGTGGGTAGCGTAACCCCGGATGATTCCCCCCATCAGGCCCAGCACGACGTGAAAAATGATCGCGATCAAGGTTAATACCAACCCCAGGATGACTATTTGCAAGGCGACCGCAGCACTGCCGCGCACAACGAACTGCGGCAAAAACACCATGAAAAACAGCAGCGCTTTCGGGTTGAGCAACGAATTGAGCATCGCACGAATGAACACCGACATCAGCGACATCTGGAGAGTGGCATGCGTTGAACCTCCGGCACGAACCCGCAGGGCGTTCCAGGCCATCCAGAGTAGATAGAACGCGCCGGCCCAGCGGATCAGGTCGAACGAGGGCGGCCACTGAGCTATGGCGGCGGTGAGGCCGGCGGCGGTGAGCGCGGTCAGTACGAGGTCGGCCGCGCCGATGCCCAATGCGGCAGCGACGCCGCCACGCCAGCCGTAGCTCGCGCCGTGCGCAATCACAAAGGCCATATTGGGGCCAGGAGACATCAGTAACAGCAACACGGCCCCTGCGAACAGCAACAGCGTCGATGGCTCTACCATGAGCGCTCCAGATCGCCGTAATAGACGTTGTGAGGCGCGCTGCCATGGGGGGTCGCTGCGTGTTGGATCAGCCAGAGTGGCGCAATCACAGCGTCATGAAAAGCCGCTGCTCGTTCAAGGTCGGTGCACCTGAGCGTAACGTGACTGAACATGCCTCAATCGATTCGACGCCGCTGGAACTGTTGCCTCCTGCGCGCCGGGTTCGCCTCCTTGCTGTATGTGAATGGGAGCCTACGCTCGCCCATCGATACACACAAAGAATTGTCCTGGATACATTCAACCGGACCATTGTCCACGCGCCAGGATCGAGTTGGCGACAGTCCTTTTCGGCTCAAGCGACAGTGCGGTGTTGCGCGGCACCTTGTGGCTGACCAGCCGCGGCCAACCGAGCTGCGCGCGGACAATGACCACGGCTTCCAGGACTTTCTGCGCCCAGCGTACATCCTGCGGATTAACCACGACCACGCGGAACCCATGATCAGCCCCTTCAATCTGCACGCCCTCGGAATCATCAACGTGCAAGTCGATATCGAATGCCGGCGGATACTTCGAAGGCGCATTCGACAACCCATGCCCGGTCAGGGCGCGGTTGTGCAGCACACTGTTAACGACCCCATCGACGCGGATTCCATAGAGCAACAGCCAGCGGCGGATGTAGGACGGTGTGCGGCCGGACGAGGTATAGACCCAGACGCTGCACCCCTGGCGACGCAAATCGCGGATCAGGGAACGTGTACCGATGCGCAACGGCTCACCCAGCCAACGATGCACACAGGCCGGCAGCCAGCTGGTTTCGACAGCGCAGTGGTGGAGCTGGCAGGCCAGCGTGTCATCGATATCAAATGAAATACGCAGGCGTTGACGCTTGAATCTGCGCATCAGTGGCCTCCCTGTCGTTTGGGCAGCGGCGTGCCGCTGAGGAAAAATTTGTTGGGATCAGGCGCCTGGTTCTCCAGGAACGCGGCGTACTTCTTCTTGATTTTGGGCAACTCGTACAACGCCTTGACGCCATGTTTGGCAGAGTTGCGTATCACCGAGGACGGGTTGAAGTAGCCCTCGGCATTTTCAAGCGTCAGCACGAACGGCGGCAAACCTGCACGCATGAGCAGATAGCTGACGATAAGCGACCCACTGCGGTTGTTGCCTTCAATAAACAACTGCGGCTTGCTGAGGATGCGCACATAAACGCCGGCCGCCCGCTTCCAGACCGATTCGCTGCGATACGCGCAGTACCAGTTGAACAGGTCCTTGATGCCGCCTTCGACGTTATTGAAGAAATGCTCCTCGGTGGCCGCAAGGTGCTGCGCGTATTCCACGCGCCGCGCCGGGTCTCGACCGCACAGCACGGTGGCGTTGATTTCCAGCATCAGGTTCAACTGATGAAGATCAAACAGGTCAACGCCGCGTGCGACATAGTCGTCAATCAACGCATAGCCTTCAAGCACATTGAGCAGCACTTCGTCGGTCAAGGGGTCACGCGGCTCGGTGAAGTGACGGCTAAGCTCGGCGAAGCGCTCCTGCACTTCGCGCAATGCGCGTTCGATGGCTGGCAGATCCAGGCGATGCGTTGCAGACATTGAAACTCCTTGGAAACACGAGGTAAAAAATCTACCGGTTCACGCCACATCCATTTGGCGTTTGCACATAGGCGGCGCAGGCCGGACGGTGTTGCTCAGCTGAACTTGCCGCTGATGTAATCTTCGGTCATTTGCTCGCGCGGCTTGCCGAAAATCTGCGCGGTCGGGCCCATCTCGACCAGATACCCCGTGCGCGTGCCCTGAGAAATATCCACCGAGAAAAACGCCGTGGTGTCCGCCACACGGATCGCCTGCTGCATGTTGTGGGTCACCAGCGCGATGGTGTAATCCTTCTTCAGCTCGACCATCAGTTCCTCGACGCGACGGGTGGCAATCGGGTCGAGCGCCGAGCACGGTTCATCCAGCAGCAACACTTCCGGCTCGGTGGCGATAGCACGTGCGATACACAGACGTTGCTGCTGGCCGCCGGAGAGCGACAAACCGCTGACCTTCAACTTGTCCTTGACCTCGTCCCACAGGGCGGCGCCTTGCAGCGCGTGTTTGACGCGGTCGCCCAGGTCGCCCTTGTAACGATTGAGGCGCAGGCCAAAGGCGACGTTGTCGAAGATGCTCATCGAGAACGGGTTCGGCTGCTGGAACACCATGCCGATGTAACGACGCACGACCACAGGATCGACGCCCTTGCCGTACACGTCCTGGCCGAGAAAATGCACATGCCCTTCGAAACGAAAGCCCTTGACCAGGTCATTCATGCGGTTGAGGCTGCGCAGCACGGTGCTTTTGCCACAGCCGGAAGGCCCGATGAAACCGGTGATCTTGTTTTTTTCGATCGGCACGTGGCTGTCACGCACGGCCATGAAGTTGCCGTAGAAAATCTTGTCCAGCTTGCAGTCCATGACCACAGGCGACTGGGTCACAAACGGAGCGGCTATTTGCGCAGTGGATACGTTCAAAATTCAGGTGCTCCCGCTCTTAGTACTTGGGTTTGCCGAAAATACGGCTCACGACATTCACGACCAGCACGATCATCACCAGCACCAGCGAAGCCGCCCACGCGAGTTCAAGCTGATTGTCGAAGGGCATGCCGGAGAAGTTGTAGATCAGCACGGCCAACGAGGCTGTCGGGTTCATGACGGCCAGGTTGCCGTCGTGGTAGATCCAGTAGTTGCTGAACAGCGCGGTGAACAGCAATGGCGCGGTTTCGCCGGCAGCGCGCGCCACGGCCAGCATGACGCCGGTCAGGATCGCCGGCAGGCCGGTGGGCAAGACGATTTTCCAGATCACCTGCGAACGGGTGCAACCCATGCCGTAGGCAGCGTCCTTCATGATCTTGGGCACCATGCGCATCGACTCTTCAGCCGTCAGCACCACGATCGGCAGCATCAGCACGGCCAGCGCCACGCCACCTGCCGGTGCCGAGTAGGTCCCGGTGGTCATCACCACCAGCGCGTAGGCAAACACCCCGGCCAGAATGGACGGCAAGCCGGTGAGCATCTTGGCGGCAAAGCGCGCAGCGTTCGCCAGCTTGCTGTCAGGCCCCAGCTCCGCGAGAAACACCGCGGCCAGGATACCGACCGGCACGGCGATGGCCGCCGCAATGCCGACCATGACCAAGGTGCCGGCCATGGCGTTGCCGAAGCCACCGCCAGTCTCGAAACCGGTCGGCGGCAGCTCGGTGAAGAGCTCCAGGCTCAGGCGCGCACCGCCTCGGGTGATCAGCATATAGAGCACGGAGATCAGCGGTACGCTGGCCAGCAGCGCGCCGAACCAGACCAGCGTGGTCAAGACCAGGCTGCGCAGGGCGCGGCCTTCGAAGCGACGCTGCAGGCTGGGCAGCGCGGCGGCAGGCGTGGTGAGGTTGGTCATTGGCGAGTCCCCCGCTGGGCGTAGAGCATGATCATCGAACCCGCGACGTTGACCAGCAGCGTGATGAACATCAGCACCAGCGCCGCGTACATCAACACCTCGATCTCGTTCGGCCCGGCCTCGGGAAAGTTCAGCGCCAACAAGGCCGCCAGGGTATTGGCCGGTGCAAACAGGGACAGGGAAATGTTGTTTGCGTTACCCACCAGCATCGCCAGGGCCATGGTTTCCCCCAGGGCGCGGCCCAGGCCCAGCACCAGGGAGCCGAAGATACCGGTGGCGGCCGACGGCACCATCACCTTGAGAATCGCTTCCCAGTGCGTCGTGCCCATGCCGTAGGCAGCCTGTTTGGTTTTCATCGGCACTGCGGTGAGCGCGTCCTGGGACACCGCGGCAATGGTCGGCAGGATCATGATCGCCAATACCAGCGCGGCCGGCAGCAGGCCCGGCCCGCTCAGGGACGTACCGAAAAAGGGAATCCAGCCCAGTTCTGTATTGAGCCACGCCGTCAGCGGCCGGATGGCGGGAATGACCACGTAGATGCCCCACAGGCCGTACACCACACTGGGGATTGCCGCGAGCAATTCGACGATGGTGCGAAACACCGCAGCCAGCTTGGCGGGAAGGAAATCCTGGGTGAGGAAAATCGCCATGCTGACGCCAAAAAAGCCGGCGATCAGCAACGCGATGAAGGCACTGTACAGCGTGCCCCAAATCGCCGGCAGAATGCCGTACTTGCCTTGGTTGACATCCCAGACACTGCCCAGCAGCACGTCAAAACCGTGCTTTTCCATGCCTGGAAGGGCCTTGCGCCCTACTTCGAACACCAGCGCGAAGACCAGCGCCAGCACCAGCACCACGCCGATGCGTGCAAGCGCACGGAAGGTGCGATCCATCACGAAGTCCTTGGTGGACGGCGGCTGGCACGCAGAGTCCGGGTTACCCGGTACGACAAAAGGTGTGTTCATGGATTAATTCCGAAACAGGGAGGAAACGCTTCCGACAGGGCTGACCGCCCACGCCGGAAGCGACCTGACACGCCTTACTGGATGTTGGCGGACGCCTTGCGAACCTGCTCGACTACCGAAGGCGGCAGCGGGATGTAGCCCATGGAGTCAGCGATTTTCTGACCTTCGGTCAGGCTGTACTCGACCATTTCACGCATGGCCTTGGCCTTGGCCGGGTTGCCGTTGTCCTTGCGGAAAATCATCCAGGTGTAGGACGTGATCGGGTAGGACTTGGCGCCGTCCGGGTCCGGCAGCCAGGCCACCAGGCTTTCCGGCATCTTCACCGCGGCCAGTGCTTCTGCACCGCTTTCGGCATTGGGCACAACATACTGGCCGGCCTTGTTCTGCAACTGGGCGAAGTCAACCTTGGCCAGTTTGGCGAAACCGTATTCGATGTAGCCAATCGCGCCTGGCGTCTGGCGTACGGTGGCGGTCACACCGTCGTTCTTGGGCGACTTGATGAACTTGTCGGTGGCCGGCCAGTTGACGGTGTTGCCTTCACCCAATGCCTCTTTGAAGCCAGGGTTGATCGCCGCCAGGTGCTTGGTGAATACCGCGGTGGTGCCACTGGAGTCGGCACGCACCACGACGGTGATAGGCGTAGCCGGCAGCTTCAGGTCCGGGTTGGCGGCAACGATCTTCGGATCGTTCCACTGGGTGATCTTGCCCAGGAAGATATCGGAGTACACGTCGCGCGGCAGCTTCAGACCCTTCGGGTTGCCCGGCAGGTTGTAGGCCAGCACGATTTCGCCGGCGGTCATCGGCAGCAGTTGTACACCTTCGGCAACCTTGGCGATGTCTTCGTCTTTCATCGCGGAGTCACTGGCGGCGAAGTCGACGGTTTTGTTCAGGAAGTCCTGTACCCCCGCCCCGCTGCCCTTGGACTGGTAGTCAACCGTGACGCCCGCACTTTTCTTGCTGAAATCCTTGAACCAGGTGAGGTAGATCGGGGCCGGGAAACTGGCCCCGGAACCGGTCAGGCGGATGCTTTCGGCAGCAAACACCGAAGTGGCGCTCAGAGAAACCGCGACGGCGAGTGCAGCAGACTTCATCAAGCTTTTCATTCAGGAACTCCGTGGTGTAATTTCGGGCTCCCGGGACTGTGCAGCAGCTTTGTTACGATTTTATGAAAAATCCATGGCAGACGTGTTTTTGCCCCCTTTTGCCGGTGCAAACTGGCATTTTGCCGTGATTGATTCGTAACAAATTGCGACTAACAGGCGTATTCGTCCCTTTCGGGCGCGAAACGAGACGAAGACGCCCGCCGGCTTACTTGCCGCCCGTCACGTCAAGGAATGTGCCGGTCACAAACGACGCTTCGGCGCCGGCCAGCCAGAGAATGGCCTGCGCCACTTCCTCCGGTTGGCCGCCGCGCCCCATGGGAATCGAGTCCTTGACGCGATCCACGCGGCCCGGCTCGCCGCCGCTGGCGTGCATCTCGGTGTAGATGTGCCCGGGGCGAACACAGTTGACGCGTATGCCCTCGCGCGCCACTTCCTTGGCAAACCCGATGGTAAATGTCTCCAGGGCGCCCTTTGACGCCGCATAGTCGATGTATTCGTTGGGGCTGCCCAGGCGTGCCGCGCCGGAAGACACATTGATCACCACCCCGCCCGGCCCGTTGTGCCGGTAAGCCATGCGCTTGACCGCCTGCTGGGCACAGAGCATCGGGCCGATGGCATTGACCGCGAAGATACGTTGCATGCGTTCAAAGCCAAGATCCTCCAGGCGCGACTGGGTCTGCAGCACCCCGGCGTTATTGACCAGTACATCAATGCGCCCGAACGTGCGGTCGATGGCCGCGAACAACTGCGCAACCTGTTCGGGGTCTGCGCTGTCGGCCCGCACGGCCAGGGCCCTGCGCCCCACTGCCTGCACATCCGCCACCACCGCCAACGCCGCCGCTTCACTGGCCACGTAGCTGATAGCGACGTCATAACCCTTGGCGGCGGCCAGCCGAGCGGTGGCTGCCCCCACGCCGCGACTGCCTCCGGTGATCAGGATCAGGGGTGCCTGTGTGACCTTTTCCATTTCAATGACCTCCTGCGTTATTGGCTGTATCAGCCGATGATAAGCGTGCCGGCTACGATCACGACACACGCCAGGATCCGGCGCACGGTAAGCGTCTCGCCGAGAAACAGGTAGCCGATCAACAGCGCAAACAGCACGCTGGTTTCGCGCAATGCCGATACCGCGCCCAGGGGCGCTTCGTTCATGGCGTAGATAACGATTGCGTAGGCCAGCAAGGAGACCAGCCCGCCGAGCACAGCGGTCAACAGGCCGGGCCGCACGCAGAACAGGCTGCGGGCATCGCGCAGGCCGATGTACACCACCGGCATCAGCACGCCCCACAAGGCGCACATCCATGCAGTGTAAGCCAGCGGCGCGCCGGAGAGCCTGGCACCGATACCGTCGACGACGCTGTAGGCCGCGATGAAGCAGCCGGTGCCCAGCGCATAGGGCAGGCTGGGAACCGACAGGCTGCGCCCCTTGAACGCCAGCGAAATGATCCCGCCAGAGACCAGCGTGATACCCAGCAACTGGCCGGGCGCGATGCGCTCGCCGGCAAACACGGCGGCACCCAGGGTGATCAGGGCCGGCGACGACCCACGCGAAATCGGATAGATCTGCCCCAGGTCACCGACCCGATAGCTGCGCACCAGAAACAGGTTGTAGCCCACATGCAGTAACGCTGAGAGCAGCGCATACCCCCAGCTCTCAGTCGCGGGTATTGGCATGAACGCTGCGGCGACGCTGCAGGTGATGGCGATGGCAATACACATCACCGTCATCGACCACAGCCGGTCGGCACCGCCACGCAGCAGCGCATTCCAGCTGGCGTGCAGGAGCGCGGCGAAAAGAACCAGGCAAACAAGATGGATAGGCATGCGCCATCTTAGGCAGCCCGGCACCGGAACGACAGCGAAGTTTCCTCATCGCGCCATGAACGAATACTCATACCGCTAGTGAGCGGCGTGTTGCACTTTCAGCGCCTCGGCCATCAACCACTGTCGCAAGTCGAGGATGTGCGGCTGTGCCTCGACGCCCTTGGGGCAGACGAAATAGTAGGCCAGCGGCGATGGGAACGGCACATCGAACAGCCGTACCAGACGGCCATCGCTGATTTCGTTTTCCACGTGGCCGCTGCGCACCAAGGCTACGCCCTGGCCGAGCAAGGCGGCCTCGACCGTCATATTGCTGTCACCGAACCTGACACTTTCCCTGAGCGGTGAAAACCCAAGCCCCACGGCTTGAAACCAGGCCTCCCATTTCGGCACCAGTTCGGCGCCATCGCGGGTCAGCAGCGGCAAACGCAACAACTCGGCCGGATCGCGCGGTGTTCCGAGGCGCTGCAGCAAGTCGGGGCTGGCCACCGGAAACACCTGCTCGCCGAACAGGAACTGCGAATACAGGCCGGGATAACTGCCCTTGCCCAGCCGAATCGCGACATCGGCCTGGCCCCCCGAGAAGTGGATGATCTTGTCGGTGGTGTCCAGCGACACCAGCAGCTCGGGGTGCTGACGGGCCAGGCTCGGCAAGCGCGGCAGCAGCCATTTGAGTGCGAACGAATAGGTGGTGCTGACGCTGAGTCGAACCCGGCCTTTTTGCTCGCGCAGATCGCCCAGGGTCGCCTCCAGGCTGATGAAGAATTCGCGCACGATGGGCGCCAGCGTAGCCCCCGCTGCCGTGAGGCGTAGCGGTTGACCGCGTTCAAACAGCTGCAGCCCCCACAGCGTTTCCAGATGCTTGAGCTGGTGGCTGACCGCGCTCTGGCTCACATGCAGTTCCTGGGCGGCGGCTGTAAAGGTCGGATGCCGCGTGGCGGCTTCAAACGCGCGCAATGTGGCGGTCGGCGGCAGGTCTCTCATCGTCAGGGTCTCCGAGCGGACGGGAACAGACTGGGCATGAACTCAGGCTCATGTTACGCCGATCGCCGGGTAATTGTTTCAAACAGGAGGATGGGTGACCGACCGATGCGCGCTCCAGGCCGCTGGCTTTACGCGGGAGCCGGCGCAGTACCTGCGCAACACCCGACTGCGCTAATAAATGGGTGATAGAGTTACGCCAATGCCCAACGATAGAAATGTGCCTGGATATGGAACTGTACATCCGCCCCGCCACACTCGACGACGTGCATGCACTCCTCGCACTGGACGACTACGCCACCGCCCACGCCAGTCGTCGCGTATTTATCCATGACGCCGTGGTGCTCCAGCAATGCCTGGTCGCCGAGGCAGGCGGCCAGTGCACTGGCTACCTGGTGCTGACCGATGATTTCTTCAATCACGACTTTGTGGCGCTGGTGGTCGTGGCGCCGATGCACCAACGCCAGGGAATTGCGCTGCAGCTACTGGCAGGCGCCGAAAAGCTGTGCAAAACGCCCAAGCTGTTTTCCTCGACCAACCTCTCCAATATTGCTTCCCAGGCGATGCTGGCCAAGGCCGGGTTCATACCGAGCGGTCGAATCGAGAACCTTGATGAAGACGACCCGGAGCTGGTGTACGTCAAATTCGTCTGCCGAACCGGGCCGGTCAGCCCTGCACCTGAAACTGCGCCCTGATCAGCGTGCCACCCTCGGCCAGGTTGCTGGCCGTCATGGCGCCGCCATGGGCCTGGCAGATCGCCCTGGCGATGGACAAGCCTAGCCCGCTGCCGCCCGAGTAACGTGCCCTGGAGCGTTCCGCCCGCCAGAAGCGATCAAATACGCGGTATCTACACAACTCTGCAGCGGTCGACGTAACCACGATGCGAAGCGAGCCGCTCTTGATCCTGTCTGCTTTTGATCTCAAGCGCCCCGTTAAACCACGCTGGCCGAACGCAGGCTTGAATCCGTGGGCCGCCGTCAGGGCGGAACCCTAAGTGGCCGTGACCGCAGAAACGGATATGTACTCGGTCTGATCCAGCATCCTGGTCGGCTGTGAGGCCGCCATCGGGGGCAAGCCCCCTCCCACATTTAGGCCAGGATCGACACAAAATCCCGGTCAGCTCCAAGGCCGCAACCGGGAGCAAGCTCCCTCACCACAGATCCGGCGTCGCACCAGAGTTGTGTAGATACCTAGGGTGCTAAGGGCGATCAAGGCAACCTGAAACTCAGTTTCATTTATGCAAAATCGCCCGGTGAATATCCTCCAGCGCCATGATGCGCTGGGCGGCGTTGAGCTTGATCGCCTCCTTGGGCATGCCGAACACCACGCAACTGGCCTCGTCCTGGGCCACCGTGGCGGCGCCGGCGTCCAGCATCTCCTTGAGCCCGCGCGCGCCATCGTCGCCCATACCGGTCATGATGATGCCCGTGGCGTTCCTGCCGGCGAACCTGGCCACCGAGCGAAACAGCACATCCACTGAAGGCCGGTGCCGGTTGACCAGCGGCCCATCGATGACCTGAGCGTGATAATAGGCGCCGCTGCGGGTGACCATCAGGTGCTTGCCGCCAGGGGCGATCAGGGCCAGGCCGGGCAGGATACGGTCATTGTTGCGCGCTTCGCGCACCTCGATTTCG
Organism: Pseudomonas sp. 37 R 15; assembly: GCF_900004865.1. Classification (NCBI taxonomy): domain Bacteria; kingdom Pseudomonadati; phylum Pseudomonadota; class Gammaproteobacteria; order Pseudomonadales; family Pseudomonadaceae; genus Pseudomonas; species Pseudomonas sp. 37 R 15. The sequence continues at coordinate 136,984 of NZ_CVTV01000057.1, forward strand.
CAAACGCTGTTGAGACGCTCGGCAAACGAGGCGGTGAATTTTTCCGGCATGTGCTGCACGATCACCATGCCCGGGCACACCCGCGGCAGGGCCGTCAGCACCGCCTCCAGCGCTTGGGTGCCGCCGGTGGAGGTGCCGATGGCGACAATACGTTCGGTGGTGTGCGCCATGGCCTGGCCATTGGCGGCGGGCAGGATCGCATCCGCACTGAGCTTGCCGGCCGGTGCCGGTGCCGGGCTGACGCTGCGCCTTCCCAGGTTCCTCACGTTGGAGTTGGCCGCGGCGCGGATCGCCGTCACCAACTCGGCCGCCGATTCGATCAGGAAATTCTTCAAGCCGCTCGTGGGCTTGGTAATGATCTCCACAGCACCCGCCGCCAGCGCCTGCAGGGAGGTTTCCGCGCCTTTCTGGGTCAGCGACGAGCAGATCACCACGGGTGTCGGCCGCTCGCTCATGATTTTCTTGAGAAAGGTGATGCCGTCCATGCGCGGCATTTCTACATCCAGCACGATCACATCCGGCCATTCCCGGGCGAGTTTGTCCATGGCGAAAATCGGGTCGGAGGCGGCCCCCATCACATGGATATCCGGCGTGTCAGCGAAAATCGCCAGCAGTACCTGACGCACGACGGCCGAGTCATCGACCAGCAGCACACTGATTTTTTTGGTAGGCATCTTGTTGAAGTGTTCCCATAGGTTGGTGCCGGACCCAGACGTTGCCGTTCCACAGGTCGAACATGATCGTGCGGTAACCAGTACTGCCCATGTCCTGGGCCGTCAGGTGCAATTGATAGCGCTCGGCCAGGGCCAGCGCCGCGCGAATATTCAGGCTGGCCACGTCGTGGGTCGGCAGGCGGCGCTGGTGATCGGGAAACATCTCGCCGCCGCCGAACAACTTGACCTGGTAATCCTGTGCACCCGTGCCATTGGCCTGGGCGTGGCGCAGCAGCAGTTCCATGGCTTCGTCGCCATATCGGCCGTCCAGGGGCTGATGATTGCGCGCTCGCCCCGGCAGCATGAAATGACACATGCCGCCGATCCGCCGTTGCGGGTGCCAAAAGGTGATCGCCACGCAGGAACCGAGCAAGGTGCGCAGGCGCGTCGGCCGCGTCGCAAAGCTGACCTGGCCAGGCGCCAACACCACTTCCCCCGCATCGGCTGGTTTTTTCATGGCTTGCGGTAAATCGACGGCGCCACCAGCTTCAAGGTGTCGTTGACACCGTTGAGGCTTTCCGAGTGGCTGATGATGAAATAACCGCCGGGCTTGAGCAGCGGCAACAGACGCGCGACCACCTGGCTCTTGGTCTGCTGGTCGAAATAGATCATCACGTTGCGCAGGAAGATCACCTCGAACTCGCCCAGGGCCGGCAGCGCTTCGTTAAGGTTGACCTGCACAAAACTGACGCGGTTGCGCAAGGTCTTGTCGATCAGGAAGGTACCCTCCTGGTGGCCAATGCCCTTGAGGCAGTATTTGGTCAGCAGCGGCTGGGGCAGCGTCCCGGCGCGCTCCATGGCGTAGTGGCCGTTGCGCGCCTTGGCCAGCACCTGGGTGCTGATATCCGAGCCGATCACTTCCCAAGGCGTGGTGCCCAGGCTCTCGGCCAGGGTCATCGCGAGGCTGTAGGGTTCTTCGCCCGAGGAGCTGGCCGCGCTCCACACGCGAAATACCTTGCCCGGTGCGGCCCGAGGCAGCACCTGCTGGCGCAGGAAGTCGAAGTGCTTGGGCTCGCGAAAAAAATAGGTTTCGTTGGTGGTCAGCAAATCCAGCGCAACCTGCAGTTCGCCCTTGCGCTGGTCATTCATGATCAGCTTGAAGTATTCGCCGTAGCTGTGCAGCTCGTAGTGCTTGAGGCGCTTGAACAGGCGCCCGGCCACCAGGGCTTTCTTGGCCGGCGACAGGTTGATGCCGGCCGCGCGGTACAGCCAGCTCTGGAACTGGCCGAATTCACGATCGTCGAGGGAGGCGGTATCTGGCATGGTCGGGACTCAACGCGGATCGAGGTCGAGGGCCGCCGCCTGGCCGCCCTCGGCGAGGCTGGACATCTCATCGATGGACAGCACCTTGTCCACCTCCAGCACAATCACGAATTTGCCGTCGACCTTGGCCATGCCGCCGATGAAATCGGCGCGAATCCGCGCGCCGAAACTGGGCGGCGGCTCAATCTGCGCGGCCGGGATCTCCTGCACGGCAGAAACGGTGTCGACCAGCAACCCGATATCCTGGGGCCGGCCGTCGTCGGTATTCGCCTCGATGATGATCACGCAGGAGCGCCGGGTGATCGTCGAGTTGGCCCGACCAAAGCGCGCCGACAAGTCCACCACCGGCACCACCGCGCCGCGCAGGTTGATCACCCCGCGCACGAACGCCGGCATCATCGGCACCACGGTCAGGCTGCCGTATTCGATAATTTCCTTGATACCCAGAATGCCGATGGCGAACATTTCGCCGCCCAGCATGAAGGTCAGGTATTGCGCGTCCTCATCCACCGCAACCGCGGTATGCCGAGTCGTCATCACTGCGCCCATGTCACTCTCCTTGTAGGCCCGTATCGATCGTGGGATCAGAAGCGGGTGAAGTCCGATTCGTCAGGTGCGCTGGCCATGTTGTAGGCGAAGGCCTTGCGCGGTGCCTGTGGTTTCGGGCGCGGCGGCTGACGGCTGGGCTTGCTGCCGGGGCTGTCGACACTGCTGCTTTGAGCCGCGGCCTTTGGGGTTGAGTCCAGTACGAAGAAGCTCATGGCTTGTTGCAGCTGCTCGGCCTGGCTGCTCATTTCTTCGGCGGTGGCCGCCAGTTCCTCGCTGCTCGACGCATTTTGCTGGGTCACCTGGTTGAGCTGGGTCATCGCCGTGTTGATCTGCCCGACACCGGCGGCCTGTTCCTCGGAGGCGGCGCTGATTTCCTGCACAAGGTCGGAGGTTTTGTTGATGGACGGCACCATTTCGTCAAGCAGCTTGCCGGCCTTCTCAGCCATGTCCACGCTGCTGGACGACAGCTCGCCGATTTCCTGGGCCGCGACCTGGCTGCGCTCGGCCAGCTTGCGCACTTCGGCGGCCACCACGGCGAAGCCCTTGCCGTGCTCCCCGGCCCGAGCGGCCTCGATGGCGGCGTTGAGGGCGAGCAGATTGGTCTGGTAGGCGATGTCATCGATGATGCTGATGCGTTGGGCGATTTTCTTCATCGCCACCACGGTCTGCTGTACCGATTCGCCGCCTTCGGTGGCTTCCTTGGCGGCCTTGCTGGCCATGCCATCGGTGACCTTGGCATTCTCGGTGTTCTGGTTGATGCTGGCGCTCATCTGTTCCACCGAGGCGCTGGTTTCCTCGACACTGGCGGCCTGTTCACTGGTGGCCTGGCTCATCGATTGCGCGGTGGCGCTGACCTGTTCGGAGGCGCTGGCAAGGTTATCGGCAGCGTTACGCACTTCGCCGATGATATGCGCCAGCTTGCCGACCATGTTGCGCATGGCGTTGAGCACCATGCCGGTTTCATCGTTGGCACCCGGCTCGATGTGGGCGTTGAGGTTGCCTTCGGCCAATTGTTCGGCGGCGGTTGCGGCCTGCCTCAGTGGGCGGGAAATAATCCGAGCGATGAATACCGCCAGGCCCAGGCCGATCAACAAGGCCGCGACCAGTACCGCGATGATCGACAGGCGTGCGTTTTCATACAGCGCCAAGCCCTTGTCACCCGCGACCGTCGCACCGGCATCATTGAGCTCGACCATTTTCTGCAGGCGGCTGGTCACCTCATCGAAATGCCCCTTGGACTCTCCCCTGAGCAAACCGCGCGCCTGGACTTCCTGGTTCTGCCGGGAAAACTCGAGCACTTGCTTGCTGCTGGCCAGGTACGCGTCCCATGCGCTTTTCACGCTGGCCAGCAGTTGGCGATCTTCATCGTTGGACAGCAACTGTTCATAGGTGCCCATGCGGGTTTCGAACTGTTGGCGCGCGTCGGCGGCTTCACGTTCGGCCTGGGCCTTTTCTTCGGCGATCTCGGTCGCGAGGTGACGGTTTTCTTTCAAGCGATAGTTGGCGGCAAAAAAACGCATGCCGGCCGCTGCGCGCATGGAAGGCATCCAATTGCCCTTGATGTCCTGGGCCGCATGGTTGACGGCGCCGAGCTGGAGGATGGCGAAGCCGCCCATGGCCGCAGTGAGCGCCAGGACCACCAGGAACGAGCTGATCAACTTGGTGGAAATTTTAAGATCGTAGAACCATTTCATCGGGGAACCTCCATGGAATTGCAAAGACGTCAGCGAGCGACGACCGGCGACGATTGAGGCGCCTGGGGCGTGCGGGCTTCCAGTTGTACGAGTTGGTTGAGCAGTGCCGGTACATCCAGGATCAGGGCCACCGCGCCGCTGCCCAATATGGTCGAGCCGCTGATGCCGCGCAGCGCGCCGAACAGCTTGCCCAACGGTTTAATCACGGTCTGGAACTCACCGAGCAGGTCATCCACCACCAGCCCGGCCTTGTGCTCGGCGTAGCGCACCACCACCACGTTCTGGCGCCGTGCAGCCGGGCCTTCGTGGCTGAAGTGTTCGCGCAGGTCCACCAGCGGCAAGACCTCGCCACGCAGGTCCAGGTAGCCGTCGTCGCGGCTGGACTGGCGCTGGCGTTCACCCAACTCGATGCATTCCTGGACCATGTCCAGGGGAATCACATAGGTGGATTGGTCGATACCGACCAGAAACCCATTGATGATCGCCAGGGTCAGCGGCAAGCGGATGCGCACCACCGTGCCCTCGCCGGGGCGGCTGTCCAGGTCGACGGTGCCGCGTAACAAGGTGATATTGCGCTTGACCACATCCATGCCGACGCCGCGCCCGGACAGGTTGGTCACCGCCTCGGCGGTGGAGAACCCCGCTTCGAAGATCAAGTTGTAGATCTCCTGGTCGGTGAGCACCGCGCCGCTGGCCACCAGCCCGCGTTCCTGGGCCTTTTGCAGGATGCGTTCGCGGTTGAGCCCGGCGCCGTCGTCGGCGATTTCAATGACAATGCTCCCGGAGTCGTGGTAGGCATTGAGGCTCAAATGGCCCTTGGTCGGCTTGCCGGCCGCCTGTCGCGCATCAGCGCTTTCGATACCGTGGTCCATGGCGTTGCGCAGCAGGTGCATCAGCGGGTCGCCGATTTTCTCGACCACGGTCTTGTCCAGCTCGGTGTCCGCACCGCTGATGTTCAGCTCGATGTCCTTGCCCAGTTCCTGGCTGATATCGCGCACCACACGACGAAAACGGTTGAACGTGTCACCAATGGGGATCATGCGCAGGTGCAGCGCGCCATCGAGGATCTCTTCCACCAGCCCCGATACCGTCGAGGTCGCCTCTTGCAAAGGGTCGTTGTTACAGGAGCGGGCCAGCAGGCTTGAGCCGGCACTGGCGATCACCAGTTCGCCGACCAGATTGATCAGCTCGTCGAGCTTGTCGGCGTTGACGCGCACGTAATTGCCGTCGCGGGGTTTCGCCTCGCTGGCTGGCGCAGAACGCTGCGGTGTCGCCGCCACAAGGCCTTGCTCTGCCTGGGTGACCTGGTCGCCAGCGACGACCGCAGTGCTGTCGGGCGCTTCGTCGACGGCGCTGATGTGCACTTCACAGTCGTCACGCACAAAATCGAACACGTCGTTGAGGGCAGCGTGGCTGGCCGTCGAGCGCAGGTCGATCTCGAAACCCAGGTAGCAGCTTTCCGGGTCCCAGCTGTCCATTGGCGGGATGCTGTCGGTCAGGGTGGTGACCTGCATCACCTGCCCCAAGGTCTCCAGATAACGCAGAAATGACAGCGGGTCCATGCCATTACGGAACACGTCCACGCCGAAGCGCAGGGAGATGTGCCAGAGCACGTCGACCGCCGCGTCGTCGGCCACTTCAGCGGTTTGGACGCTGGCAATGGCGGTTCGCATCGGCTGATAGGCACTCAGCGCCTCGCGCAATGCTTCACCACGCTCCAGAGCGGCAGGCGTCGGCACCTCACCGCGGTTGGCGACCACTTCGACCAGTTCGAGCATGTGGTCGCCGCACTTGAGCAGCAGCGCGATCAATGCGCCGTCCACCGCCACATCGCCTTCGCGCAGGCGGTCAAGCACGTCTTCGACGATATGCGTGAACCCCACGATCGACGCCAGGCCGAAAAGGCCCGCCGACCCCTTGATGGTGTGCGCGGCGCGGAAAATCGCGCCGATGGCATCCTGGTCGCCCGGCTCGCTTTCCAGTTGCAGCAGGGATTGCTCCATGGCCTGCAACAGCTCGCGTGCCTCAACGATGAATGTCTGCTGTGCCTGATCGAGATTGATGCTCACCTGGACTGTCCTTGTCGATCAAAAAAACATGGGAAGTGCTGACTACAAGCCTGCGCTACGGCACAGTTGCAGTGCATGCATGACCGCCTGGCTCTGGCCGGTCACACTCAAGGCAGTACCGGCAACGCCCGCCTCACGCTGGATCACTGCAAGCAACTGCAAACCGGCGCCATCCATCTCCGTGACCTGCGACAGATCCAGCTCCAGGCGGGGAGTCGCACCGATCTGGGGCAGCAGCGCAGCCGCCAGTTCCGCTACCGTGTAGATCGTCAGTTCGCCGTCAATGCGCACGCAGGCGCTGGCGCCGAGTGTTTCAGTGCTGATTGGCATGGCAGTCTCCCTGGCGCCGGAGAGTCAAGGCAGGATCAGCTTGGATACGGCTGCCAGCATTTGCGCCGGCTGGAACGGCTTGACCACCCACGCCTTGGCGCCGGCGGCCTGGCCCTCGGCCTTCTTCGATTCCTGGGACTCGGTGGTCAGCATGATGATCGGGGTGAACTTGTAATTGGCCAGCTTCTTGACCTCCTTGACGAAGGTGATGCCGTCCATGTTGGGCATGTTCACGTCGCTGATGATCAAGTGCACTTTCTGCCCGGTCAGCTTGCTCAGGGCATCCTTGCCGTCGCTGGCCTCGATGACGTCGTAGCCGGCGCTTTTCAAGGCGATGCCGACCACTTGCCGCACGCTGCTCGAGTCGTCGACCACTAATACATTCTTTGCCATGGTGTGCTCCTAAAAGAAGGTGATGTCTTGAGAGTTCTGCTGCGCGGGCGCCACTCCGTGATGCAGGCGCCGTTGCTCGTCGGTGGCGTAGGTGGCTTCCATCCGCGCGAGCCACTGCCGGGCATCGACGCCCACCGCCTGGCCCGGCGCCTGGCTGGCTTGCAGGAGGTGGTCATGCAAGGCCTGCATGTTGTCTCGCACGTGGCTGAGGATCTGGCTGACCCGGTCCTGGAATTGCAGGCTGACCAGCACTTCGGTCATCTCATCACGGATGCCGTAGCTTTCCTGCTTGAGCAGGTCGGCAGATTCGGCCAGGCGCCCGGTGATGTTCTGGAAGCGCTCGAGCACGCGTTGAATGCTGTTTTCGGACTCGGCCACCGAGTGGCTGTCCTGGTCAGCACTGCTGGACGCGGCCTGCACCAATTGCGTGATGGCGTTATTGATGATGTCGACCTTGGCCGACATCTGCTGGCCGGTTTCACTGGATTTGTTCGACAGGCTGCGCACCGCATCGGCCACCACCGCGAAGCCGCGCCCTGCCTCACCGGCCCGCGCCGCCTCGATGGCGGCGTTGAGGGCCAGCAGGTTGGTCTGCGCGGCAATCGCCGCCACGTCGGCGGCCATGGCACGCAGTTCCTTGGTATAGGCGGTGAGGCTGCGGACCTGGGCCAGGGTCTGGTCACGGCTGGTCTGAGTGGCCTTGAGCGAGTTGATCACCTGGCTCAGTTCGCTGTCACTGCGCGCCAGCACCTCAAGCGCGCCATCGGCGGACTGCCCATCCAGTTCACCGGCAGCCTGCTGCGATGCCTGTACCGTTTCCTGCAATCGTGCGGCGATCCCGGTGAAACGGTTGGCCAGGCTTACAATCGCTTCTTCAGTCTGATGCCGCGAGCTTTCCACCTGCTTGGCCCAGATCGGCATGGCGCCCAGCAACACTTCATCGAGCTGTGCGCGAGAAGCCGCGCCGTTGTGCGCCGCGTCCACAGTTGACTGATCCGCCTGCGCCCGCGACATCGCGCGCAACACGGCCTTGCGCTGTGAATTTGTGCTCCAGGCACAGGCCCCCAGACCAAGCAACACCAGTACCGCACACGCCACCAGGTTGGCCGTGGAGGCTGATTGCAACAGCAACCACACAACGCCAGGCACTACCGGGATAAGAGCAAACCAGCAAAAACGCGGATGACCAGGAAGGGGAATGCGGACGGATTGACGCTGGGTCATGAGTTCGATCCTTGAACAGTGTTGCGGATATAGGCGACATAGGGGTTATCTGCCCAGCGCCTCGCAACTTTAGAATCCTGATATGCCTTCCGTCTGTTTTATGACCATTGGATGACCTGCCTGGGTGTCCGAGCCCCTGTGCACTGAACAAAGAGGGAATCTGGCGTGGGCGCAGAATGGAACGAAACATGAAGCCTGCCGCTCACTACAGTGTGGCCGCTTCGCGTTCATCAGCCGACGCAGCATGAGGAGATACCGTGTCCACTTCCAAACTGACCTCGCGTGTTCTCACTACCCCCCGCCATACGACGCACTATGTAGAGATGGGGCCGGACGATGGGCCATTGATGGTGTTCCTGCACGGTTGGCCGCAGCTCAGCCTGATCTGGCGCGCACAGATACACGCATTCGCTGCACAAGGTTGGCACTGCGTTGCACCTGACATGCGCGGTTATGGTAGTTCTTCTGCACCCGCGCCCACTGATGCGTACACCATCGAAAACATCGTGGCCGACATGGCAGAGCTTCATGACCATTTCGGTGGCATGCCCGCCATTTGGGTGGGCCACGATTGGGGCAGCGTGGTGGCGGGTGAACTGGTCGCGCATGAACCTCAGCGCAGCCGCGGTGTTGTATTGGTTTCGGTGCCGTACTTCCCCACCACTAACGCCTTGCCGACGCTCGTGCCGCTCGTTGACCGCTCGATCTATCCGGCGGACAAGTATCCGGACGGTCAATGGGATTATTACCGCTACTACACCACGCACTTTACGTGCGCTGTCGCTGATCTGGATGCGGATAAAGCCGCATCGCTGGCGTCGATTTATCGACGAGGCGACCCGGCGAGTATCGGCAAGATTGCAGCCAATGCCGAAGTGACCCGCAAAGGCGGGCGGTTTGGCCAAGCGCACCGGGCTCCCCTCACCCAGCCAGACCTTGCGCTCTGGCCGCAGGCAGACTTCGCTGAATGGGTGCGCAATTTCCAGGCGCATGGTTTCCGCGCGCCCTGCGCGTGGTATTTAAACGACGATGCCAACATTGCGTATGCCCACCGGGCGTGCAACGGCGGCCTTTTGTCATTGCCAGTCCTTTTTGTGAACGGTGATTACGATCAGATGAACACCATCAACGGTAATCAACTGGGCGATCCAATGCGAGCGGCCTGCACAGATCTCAGCGTGACAAGCCTGCCCGGCGGGCATTGGTTGCCGGTGGAGTGCAAGATAGAACTCGTTGAAGCCATAAGCACCTGGCTATGCAAGCTCGACTTGGCCAACCAGGGTGCTCCTACGACGCACCGATCACCGGCCGGCGCAACCTGTAGTCGCTGAACGCAAGGCCTTGGTCCCAGGATGCCGGTGGCAGGTCACGGCGGGTGAAAACTATATTTTCTTTCGACGTCCCAGCTGTGCAACCAGATAGGCGACGGAGTCGGCGTTGTTAAGTACCGTCAGGATGCGTTTAAGCGGATCAGTACGGAAAACGCGCCGCGCATCGCCGAGGGTTTGGGTGCCTGTGACAGTGAGCAGCCTGTCGAGTACAGGCTGTGTTGACGTGCCCGTGGCAGGGTCTGTTTTGAGGCCGGTGGCAATATCGACAACCTGGAACAACTCCTGAGTCGGGGTGTTGAGCGACAGCCTTGAAAGCTGGCGGTTTTCCAGGGCCGCTTTAGTGTGACTGCCCGTAGCGGTCTGGGGATCAATCAGGTCATGAAAGGGATGGGTGGACTGCACGTAAGCCAAGTCCAACGTCGCACATACATGATGAGTGATTTCGTGAATGAGGGTGGTCGCACGGGCATGGACGTTGACGTAGAACGGCTTTATCAGCAGGTGACTGTATTTCAGACCCGGATTGAAAAATGCTTCGGTCAAGTACAGCAATTGAAGCGGGTCGGGGACAACCGTAAAGGCCAACACCTTGTAGGCGCCCGTCTGGGCCGGCATGCGGGAGTACCCGATGACAAAACGCGTTGAGTCCGGCGAGGCCAGGGAAGGTTCCATCAGCGCGCTGCACACCTTGTCGACAATCTCCTGAATTTTTTCAAGGTGTTCGACCTCAAGCGTCTGCAAACCAAAAAACGTTTTGATCTGTTTGGCCAGTTCCGGTGCAGCAAGGGGGGTGTGTGCGAGCAGGCGCAAATTTTCCTGGGCGTTCGTTGCATAGAATGTTGCCAAGGCGAGTGCCTCGGTGATCATCAACGACTCCTGCGTGTAAAGCGCTCGAATCTCGCGCATGCCGCTGGCCACTATATTCATACTGGGGCGCGCAAATGGCTCGGAGTAGAAGCGATTGGTCAGTCGCGCAATGGCTCGTCGCCCCGTCAGCAATGGGTCAGTGCTACTGAGCATCCATTGTTGTGCGTTGCTGTGCACCACCGGACCGACTTCCCCACTGCCGGTGATGCGCCACCCCAGGCCATGCTTGATGACTTGGAAGACTTTCCCTGCCACCGCCGCGTAGTAGTGGTTGGAGGCTGATCGGTAGAGATTGAGTGAGGTGTCTTTGATCAGGCTGGCCAGGCTCGGCTCAAGGACTTCGAAACGCTGGAGCCGGGTGCGTGGCGCAGCGGTAATGTCCAGCGCGGGCCAGGACACCACAGAGGTCACGGGTGTGGCAGGCGGCGGCATGGGCTCGGGTGCCGAGGATGGGCCGCCCTCTGAAACAAGCGGCATGGAATCGCGCAAACCGACCAGCAAGGCGACCCCGCCGATGAAATGACCCAGCGCTTCATGCCATTGGTGTCCCTGCAGTTCTTCGGCAGAAGCCTTGAACAGTTTATAGCTCTGCCAGACCACCACGGGGTAAGCCAGTTTACCGGCAAAAAACACAATGGCCTGCTGCACCTCCTCGGAGAATACGGCCTTGGCGGTGTCCCAGGCAGCGTCTGCATCAGCCGTTTTCTGGCAGCCCAGCAGCGTTGTCAGCAGCTCGACATTGTCGTTGAACAACTGTTTGAACAAAGGCGCGTTTATGGGGTTGCATGCCAGCTGAAGGGTGTTACTGGCTTGGGGATGCTCCAGTGCGCTTGTCAGTGCTGTGTGGTCAACGGCCGGGACCACCAGCCGAACCCAACGCTGTAAGGCGCCGGAGGCTGTCAACTCAGCACGCAGGGCGGCCTCACCGGTATATTCCTTGAGGGTGTAGCCTGGACTATAAGGGGCATAAAGGACTTGAGGCCCCTCGTCACCCGAGGTGCAACCGATCAAATAAGCGCCGGGAATCCTGATGGTTTTCTTCCCGGCATCGACCAACAGTTCCAGCGGGCGGATCATGGCGTTGGCGTTCACCACTGTCGCACGGGCGATCGCATCGGGCATGTCCATGATCTGTTGAATGAACCCGAAGGCCGCCGGTGAAAGCTGGCCTTGTAACGTCATGCCGTGAGCGTATTGCATCAGCTGCCACGGCAGCTGCTTGGCAAATCGCGTAGAGCGTCGCTCAACGTCCGGGCTGGCCGGGCCCAGTACGGATTGGATGTACGTTTGGTAAGCCGTGTTGATGTTCAGCGCCCGTATCCGCGTTTTCAGCGTCTGCGCAGCCAGGGTGGGTGGCAACGGCGTTGTACCGGTGCTGGCGAACAGAGGCACCTCATCGTTCCAATACGATTGATGACTCAAGGCATAGCCCAGCAGCGACTGGTTGCGCGCAGGCGTACTGCCCTGCGCCGGCAGCCCGACTTCGATTTCATCCGGTGTGACGCTGTTCTGATCGTCAAGGTCCTTCAGTAAGGTGCTGAGCTTCTTGCGCGTGAACTGAGCCAGTGAGTCGATCCCGTGCAGGTAATCCTGATTGTCGGTGACATTATTTCGATACTGCTCCAACAATTCGGCATGGAGCTGTTGATCCACAGCACTGGCATTGCCTAACACTTGCAAACCCTGTTGCACGATCATCGACTGGACCATGTCCCTGGCACGCTGCACGTTAGTGGGCGCCAGGTTTTGTGTGGCTTGAACCTGCCAGAGCTTACGCAACTGGTCGACCGACAGGTTCATGGACAGGATTTGCGCCAGTTCACGGTCTTTTTGTTGAGCACAGGTACGTTGCAAGTGCTCGACGAGGTTGTCTTCGATCAGCTCCAGGGAACTGAGTGCATAACTCGGCTGTGAATCCCAGTCCGGTTGCGCCAGGTTCGCCAGGAACACCTGTCGTTCATCCGGGAGTGCCAGGCGTCGGTCCATTTCTGCTTTGAAGTGATTCAATGAGTAGAAACTTTCCAGGCCCAACGCAGGCGTCCATAGCAGCGAGCGACCGCAGTATTGAGGGTCAAGCCCGCCACGCTCGGTCAGCACAAAACAGTTATTGAGTAGCAGCGAGGTGTCCTGCCCGGCAGGTGCGACCCGCAAAAAAAACGCATCAGGGCGGAACCCGTTGACACTCAGGCGCAAGTCCCTGGCGTAAATCCCCAGAGTGCTCAAGAGCACGGCGTAGTCGAGGGGTAATAAAGCCTTGTTCCAAAGCCTGCATTGCATTTCCCCTGTCAAGCCCATCTCCATTGCTCTTCTCAGCAAGAGCTCCATGTTGGGGTAGACACTGTGGGTTCTGCGCAGATACTGCTTGAAACCGCCGACCGCGCTGTCGATCAGCGAATTGAACGCAGTGATGTCCATGCCTGAGATCCTGGTGGCGGGTTTGTCAGGAACGGTTGAGTAGACGTGGGTGTTCAGCGGATCGATGAGTGGACCCATTTCGCCACATAAGCGCGCCAGGAAATAGTCGACCATGCTGCTGGATGACAGCAGTTGAGGTTTGTCAGTATCACTTGAAGGGTTGCTGTAGTGGCGTACCGAGAGGCACGCGGCCTGCAGGTGCGCCTGTTTGATAGCGTGCAGCTTGGTGTTGAGATAAGTGGTGGCAGAACGCTCCAGCGAGGGCCGCAACGCTACGTGTTGTTCGAGGTCGGCGCTGACGTTTTCAAGTAGATGCGCAGTGGTGCGCAACGCAGCAAGCGTTGGCGGAACGCTGGGTTCGGTCGCCGTTGCAGTCCAGGTGTCGGCCAGCTGGGTACTCCAGCGGCCCATGGGTTCGAAGGTGCGTAAGTGGGGGGCAATCATGCCACGCACATCCAGCACATGATCGACCAGGGCGTTGAGGTCCATCGTGCCCCGGCTCAGGCGATACTGATCAAGGGCGTATTCCAGGTTGCGACCTTGTTTTTCGATGATGCCCTCCATGATGCGTTGGAAAATAACCCCGGTGATCGGGGCTGTGGTGACGTCGCAGGCCAGCAGGTCGACTTCGTTATAGCGCTCCGGCCTGGACAGATGATTTCTCCAGGCATCGGCATGCTGGCGGGGGTTGAGATCATCAAGAAGTTGGGTTTTGAGTGCACCCAGGTCGGTAAACGATTGCAGGCCTTGGTGAGGGGTATAGAGCAGCCAGGGCGAGCCATCGTCGCTCTTGTTACTGCTGATGATGAGTGTGCCCGCCAGCTCGGCGGCGGACTGTCCAGGCTCGCTCAGCAGCGCCTTTTCAGCATCAAACGCGGGAGCAAGCGTTGTCGCGGGCAGTGCAGCCTTGAGCGGCAAGGCCTGCAGTTGCAGGCGCTGGTCAACCGTTATGGTAGTTTGCTGTTGTTGCTCCAGCGCCACCGTGAAGAAGGCATTGGCCATGGCACTGGTAAACAGTTGTAGCCGCGACGACCCGGTGGCAGCCGGCAGCGTCCAGAATGTCTTGGGCTGTTGCTTCATATGCGCTTTCAAGCCCCGGGCCAATCCTTGCACTGATACGTCCCAACGCAACTGATCATCAGCCGCCTGAGTGGGCTGCTGGGTGGCAGGAACGCGTTGGGGATTGTAGTAGCGCCGGGTTTCACCGGCAGGCCAGCCATTGGCGACGAAATACCTGAGGACGGTTTCGCTCAGGGTGCGGGTGGTGGTGTGTCGGGCCGTTGGCGTATCAAAGTTAGCTGATTCGCTGGATGCGTCGATGACCTCACTCTGCACGTGGATTTGACGCTGGTCGACACCCGCAAAAGACTGCGCCAATTCAGCGCAAATGTACTCATCCAGCAGAGAAGTGAAACTGGGCAGCAGGAGCAGCTCCTCACGCATCAAACGAGCATTTTCGCGCAGGTTGTTGGAGAAAGTCGTATGTTGTGCCTCGAAGACAGCGCCGGCCACGGTATGTGTGGTAATCGTCAGGGCCGCAGTGGGCGTCAGGGTCACCTGCTGGGAGATGGAAAGGTAGTCAAGCAACGCTTGGCGCTGCGACGCGTCTTTGAGCCATGCACCTAGTTGCGTCTTGAGGGCTTCGTGGCTTCCCAGCTTTTCCAGACCCCGGGCGGGTGTATAGAGAACAACCCCGCCTTCTGGGGCGGGGCTCATGACGAATGCACCCGCCAATTCAATAGCCGGGTGAGCGTGCAGGTTCAGTTGCAGGGTCTGGACGTGCATCGGCGCTTGTTGTGCCCGGCGCAAAGCATCGGTGGCCAGATAAACGCAATCGAACCAGTCAAGGTCCTTGAGGGTAAAATTGCGTGTGCGTTGGCGCTCGCTCAGTTGCGTGCGATCGGTCTGGGTTTCGCTGAAAAAATAAGGTGGGTGGTCAGTGGCCATTGAATGCTCTCCATGCCGCATTGGCTGCCGAGGTGAGCAGCGGTGAGTGATCTGAAAAGATCACTCTGGCGTTTCAAGTGTCAGCCGTGGCGCTATATATGCAGGAGCGATTCAGGCTCCGGTGGAATGCTCGACACATCGCTCGCCTTCACCCCGAAAAAGCGCAAGCGAGCTCAACAACGTACGGGTATCGCCCTCGGTGATGAACAGGTCACGGAAAGCTTTACCGGTCTCTGAGTTGAATAGGCCATCACGCTCAAACCGCTCAAACGCCTGGCGGGCCAGAACACCGGACCACTTGTAGGAATACAGTTTGGCCCCATAGCTGCCCATCGGCTGTTCGAAGCTGTTGATCGGACGGGCGCCATCAGGCCACTGCAAATGCCCGATTTCAACGTTGGCCTGGGTGAATACTTCATGAGGTGTGCGCCCGTCGCCATAGGTACGGTGCAAATCGAAATCGACCAGGCCCGTGAGCAAAATACTGGCGGTTTCCTGACTGGTCTGGGTGTGAACGAATCGGCTCATTTGAGTCGCCATTTTGTCAGGCAAGGGTTCTCCCGTGTGCAAATGGCCGGATAGATAGATCAGGAACGACGGAGTAAAGCAGAACTGCTCCAGCACTTGGCCGAAGAATTCCGTCGCATCATGGCTTAATTGGGCCATACCCGAAATCGCCCGGTAGGGGGCGGCGGTCAACAGGTGCTGCAGGCAGTGGCCGAACTCATGCAATAAGACCCTCAATTGCAGATGATCGAGCAAGCAGGGCTCGGTCCCAGTCGGTCGTGGCAACTGGCTGCGTAGCACGGCTATGGGCCGTTGTGGGCGCCCCTCGGCAGTCATTCGGTGATTGCGCAAACCCATGGCGGCGCCAACCTCGCCGCCCACCACGCGCCGATAACAGTCAATAAACAAATGTCCAATCGGCGCCGAGTACTCCCTGAGCTCAAATACCCGCACATCCGGGTGCCAGGTTTCTACAGTGGTCTGTTCAATCAGCTCAACGCCGAACAGTGTTTTGGTGAACGTGCACAAGCGTTGCAGCACCGTGTCCAACGGGAAGTAATTGCGCACTTGATCCTGGGAGACGCCAGCCACGTCCTGGCGAATTTTTTCCGCAAAATAGCTGAGGTCCCAGGGTTCCAGAGCATCGACTCCCCGCTGCGCGGCATAACGTTGCAGTTGTTGCGCCTCATGGGCAAATGTCGGGCGTGCCTGATCAACCTGGTGGTGCAAAAATGCAATGACCTCATCGGTCGTCTCCGCCATTTGTTCCACCAGCGCCAGTTCGGCGAAGTTGGCATAGCCCAGCAATTGTGCTTTCTGGTGACGACTGTCGAGCAACACTGTCAGAATCGGTTCATTGTCGTTGGCAATGGCGTCAGGGCCGGTGTCCACGGCACGGCTGTAATAAGCCACCATCATGTCCTGGCGCAAGGCTCGATGCTCGGCGTAGCTCATCACATCCCGAAAGGATTGCTCGGAAAGGGTTAATAACCAGCCATCCAGACCTGCGTCCCGAGCCGCGACCTCCATGCGTGCCAGGGTGGCGTCAGGCAGCCCGCTCAGCAGCGTCTTGTCTTGAATGTGCTTGCGCCATGCGTCGCCGGAGTCACTCACACGGCGCAGGAATTCCTGACTGAACTCATCGATTTGCCGGTTCAACGCTTTCAGAAGCAGCTGTTTCTCAGGAGAAAGATCAAGACCCGCCACGTGGTACTTGCGCAAGATTTTACGCAACGTACTGTGGCGTTGTTCATTGAAGAGGGCCGCGATCGGGCTGTCGGCAAGTTGCCGGTGAAGCTGATACAGATCGTTGTTCCCGGCCAACTCGGCTTTGTACTGCATTGCCAGCTCATAACTGCGGTGTGATGCCTGCTTCCAAGTCGCCTCTTGGGGAATAGAGTCAAGCAGTTCAATAACTTTGAGAACGCCATCCAGGCGAGCCTCCAACGCCTCCACCGCCTGCACCAGATCGTCCCAGGTGGGGAATGGCGCCTGGCTGGCAATGATCGTGGAGATGGTGCTGCGGCTTTCAGTGATGATCTGCTCAATGGCAGGCACCAAGTGTTCAGCCCGGATGGCTGAGAACGGGGGCAAGTCGTAGGGCTGTAGCAGTGGATTGCTTTCAGACATGAAGTCACTCTTCAAAGGTAGCTGTTGAAGCCGCCAGCCTAGGCAATGAATGATCGTTGGAGGAATAGATAGATATGAGCAACGCCATAGCGCGGGGTAGCGGATACCGCGTGATGCTCAAGCACGTCGCGCAGGGCGTCACATGTCCTTGGACGCTCACAAGCCATCTATCCCATCGAATACATTTGAATTCCAAGAACATAAATGTGTTCGATGGACAGCGTTGCGCAGTGCTTGCAGGCACGCCCTTGTCACTGTGCTCACCGGTGCAAGGAGCAAGTCAGCATAACGGGGCCGCTGCTACAGTCAGGCTATAAAGATGAACACTTGCGCCGCCCTTTATGATTGACCACTCTCCCCCGCCAATGCGGTCTGCTCACAGGCTCCAACCTGTGGCACCAGCTGGATATCCACACGCCGGTTAGCGGTACGCCCAGCCTCGGTCGCATTGCTGGCGATCGGCTGATTGTCCGCCAAGCCCTGCACCGCGAAACAACTGTCGGCGATGTCGCCCATCTGCTGCATCCAGTCGCGCACGGCTGAGGCGCGGGCGTGGGACAGGGCCAGGTTTTGCTCCATAACTCCAGTCGCATCGGTGTGCCCGGCGATCACGATCAGCCAGCCCGGTTGGGCTTTGATACCGACCAGGGCATTGATCAGTACTTTGGTCGAGCCAGGCTTCAGGGTTGCGCTGCCGGCATCGAACAGCGACAGGCTGTCCAATCGCACGGGTTCGGGCATGAGGGGTGGAGGGGCTTGATGTGTCAGCCATGTCCGCCAACCGAGTCCCGCGAGCAAGGCGATAATCAGCGTCCCGGCAAATAGCCATAAAGCCAGGCGCCGCCTGCGTGGCTCCACGTCAGGGGGCGGCAGGATCACCACAGGTGTCACCCATGTCGGCGTTATCGCCCTAACGGGAGCCAGCACCCTTTCGCCCGATGCATAGCTTTGTTCAAGGCGCTGGATCAGGCTGCCCACCTGGTGGCGCAGAGCCTGCAATGTCAGCAGAGGATTAGCGCCCTGAGGAAGTAAACGCGCATGCAAACGTGCCAGTTCGGTGTCCAGTTGAACCAGCGCGGGCGCACTGTGGGCGGTCATCGCCACGCTGCGCATCAGCAGTTGCAGTTGATCGAACAGCCACCCCAACAGGTCCAGGCGCACTGACGCCATCGACGGCCACAGGCGTGCCCACTCGCGGCTCAGGGCTTCGAGCAACACCACGCCTTGGGTGATGCCCTCCAGCCCATGACGCTGACCGCGTGCCAAGGTGTAAAAACACGCGGTCTGAAGGTCGGCGCCATTGTGTTGGAACAGCGCCAGGCAGCTTTGCTCCACCTTGGCCCAGTCCACATCCGGGCAGGCAGGATGACTGAGCTTGGCCAGCTCATCGCGCACTACTGTAAATTCACTGAAGCCGCGCGGATCACCGCCGACTCGAATACGCATCTCAAACAACGCCGTCATCAGGCTTCCCTTCCGTTATAGGTTCAAGGCTTGGTCAGGTACTGCTGTCGCTTCAAGTGGCGGACCAGCACTTTGCCCTCGGGCGCCAGGGTGGTGCCGAAGCTCACGTGCTGCCCATCCTTGAGTTGCGCGTCCAGGGCGTACTCCAAGTGCCCCGGCAGCGTCTGGGGCTGCAGGGCGATGGCGACCGCCGCCAGACGCGGTTCGTACTTGAGCAAGGTGGCGGTCATGGTGCCGATCAAACCATGGGCGGTGGCGGGCAACCCCTGCAGGATCAAGCCCATGTCCGGCAGCCCGTAATCGGGCAGATGGCTGAGCGCACCGGCGCGGCTATTGAGGATGCGCTGCAGGTTGTCCAGCACCGACAGGGCGTGCTGGTCCTCCTCGCTGATGCGATGCAAGTCCAACTCACCGTCGAAATTTTGCAGCAGCCTTTCGTACAGCGAGGGGTTGTACTCGGTCATGGCTCAGTCCTTTACCAAGGGCCGCAGGGTCAAGCGGTTATCCCCCAGCTCGATAACCCGCGCCCGGTCCGGGTCCAGGTCATCGCGGGTCAACGTCAGGCGCCAGGTGTTCAATTGGGTATCGGGGCTGCGAAACAACGCCACCACCGTGACGAACTGCGCGTCCTTGTCCATCGGTACGTTCAACTGGGCGCCCTCCTCGGGTTTTACCACCACCGAGCGTTTGTCCAACAAGGCGCTCGCCAGCAGTTGATTGTCATCGCCCAACAGCCCGTCGTAGGTTGCCTGCTCTACCGCTTTGCTGTCGCGCAGTTGGTACACCCGCACCAGGGTCGGCACCGACAAGGCGCTCATGTCCGTGGCGGCGGTGTTGAGCGCCGTGCGTGCACTGAAATCCAGATGCAGGGTTTTCACCTGCTTGTAGAAGATCGCCTTGGCGGTGGATGCCGTGCCATCCGCGACGGTCTGGGCCAGACCACACCCGCCGAGCGCCGCGAACATCACCAGACTAAAAATGGTACGCAACATGCTGTGTTTCTCTGTTGTGGGGATTAATCGAAAGGCCTTGGTAGCGGCCCAGGTTGATCGTGAGCGTGTCGTGTTCCGCCACCTGCCAGGCATCGCTTCCCAAACCCAGCACCCCGGTCATGCCGAGCCGAATAGGTGCTTGCCCCAACACCGGTGCGGGCAGGCTGTGCACTGGCAATGACAACTGCAGTTTCGCCGTGCAGCGCCACCCGAGGTACACGCGTAGCAGCACCAGCAGGTCGCTGTACAACTCACCACCGGGCAACCAGCCGCTGGCTTCCTGCGTGTCTTCGGTGTAGAGCGTCAGCCGCAGTTGGCTGTTGGCATCCAAGCCGACGCTGCCCAACGGTGTCCCCTGGGACAAACTGACTGGCCGTTGGCGGGAAAGGCTGGCCGGCTGTTCCAGCGCAATTCTCAGTGGCCAATGCGGGGTCACCTGCGCCTGGGTGTTGGGCGCCAGCAACTTGACCAGCGCGGTGATGCCCTCAGCATTGCGCGTGGGCAGGCGCATCACACTGAGCAGGGCCAGAAAGCGCGAGACCGGCGTGGCGATCTGCTGGGCGGTGCCCGGAATGCCCAGGCCGATCAGGCCCAACAGGCATTGCGAGGTGGCATCAGTGCCGCCTGCTTCGAACGTCGCCGGGTAGGAATACTTGCGCCAGATCCGGTAGAACTGAGTGAAGATCCGGTGGTTGAAAATATCCAGGAAGGCTTCCAACGCTTCATGCCCTTCCCGGCGCTGCGCGATGTCATCCAGAAACACCGTCGGCATCGGCGAGTCGACCCCGTACAACCCGAGCAGACGCGTGCGTATGGTTGCCGGGCGCTCCGGGTGAGCGTCATCGGTTTCAATCGCCTTCAACTCGCTGGCCGGAAAGCCCATGCCCGGATCGGGCCGAAAGCGCACGGCGTCATCGGCCGGGTGCGCGGTGCTGCCCAGGGGCGGGTGATCGGGCAAAGCCTGTTCCAGCAACTGGCAAAAGCGGTACAGGTTAGCCTCAGCCACTTGGTCCTGCAGGGCGTCGAGCAGACCGTCGGCTTTCAGCCGGGA
The DNA here is from genome assembly GCF_900004865.1 of Pseudomonas sp. 37 R 15. Taxonomy (NCBI): domain Bacteria; kingdom Pseudomonadati; phylum Pseudomonadota; class Gammaproteobacteria; order Pseudomonadales; family Pseudomonadaceae; genus Pseudomonas; species Pseudomonas sp. 37 R 15. The sequence goes on from NZ_CVTV01000057.1 coordinate 157,422, forward strand.
ATACGCTGACTGTGGTTCTCGTTCCATCGCAGGCACTTTCCAGTAGGTTGCAGGATCAGCGTGAGCTGGGTGTACAGATGAATGTCGGCATACAAGGAGAAGAAGCGATTGAGCATCTCGCCGAACAGGCTGATGTCGCCCTCCCCTGAAAAGCCATTGGCATCCAGGGTGATTTCGATATCCACCCCGCGCAGCAGAAAGCCTTTCTCGAAACGCTGCACCAAATGATGTTTGACCTCGACAATCGCCGCCAGACGACGGCGATTGAGCTCGCTGCCGGTCCAGTCGTACAGCGCCAGGGTGCCGCGCAGCACCTCGGCGTTGTCGAGCATCGGCAGGAAGTTCGAGCCCAAGTGACTGAGCACCCGCCAGTGAAAGCGGTCGCGGTTCGGTGGGTAGCACGGCAAGGTCGGCGCACACAGGTTGCGCACGCGCAAACCGGACTGGGTGGACTGCACCACCGTATCGAGCAAAGTGCTTTGCAGCGCCTTGCGCGGCAACTGGCCGTGGGTGCCGGTCAAGCGCAACGACAGGCTTTCACGCTCGCACAGGCGGTCCTTGTCAAAGCCCTCGCCGCCCAGAATCAGCCAAGTGTCATGCAGGCCATTCGCTGCGCGCTTCAGGCGTGTATGAAAGTAGCGTTCCGGGGCATCAAAGCGCAGCATGCCGCCCTTGTGGCGAAAGCTGGTGAACGGTACATAGTCTTGCCGTTCGGCGTTCCTCGACGCGGTGACCCGGTCCACCGAATAGATCTCGGTATGGCCGTCCTGCAGGCGCATCGGACGCAGGAGATAGTCGGTTTGCAAGGGCGCCAGGGTCAACGGGTCGGCCTCCAGCGCAAACAAATTAATCACCGGTACCGCGTGCAAGCGGATGTGTTCGCTGTTCAAGTCGAAGTTGGCCGGCCAAGGTTCACGCAACACCACTTCAAGCTCGAACCAGGCGGTACCGGGTGCAATCTTCAACTGCTCCAAGCCACACAAGGTCACGAACATGAATTTTTCACGAAAGCTGAAATATTCCAACAACAGCTGGTAACCGCTGAAGGCGCTGTCACCCTTGGGCCACAGCCGGTCTTCATCGGCAAATCCCTTGGGTGCAAAATGCGCGGTCAGTGGCTGGCGTTCGGTCTGGCCGGGCCAGCGCACATACAGCGCTTGCGCATTCAGGGTCAGCGCCTGATGCAACGCACTGGCCAGCGGCGCATCGGCATTCAGGTACAGCGGCAAACGGCTGAGATCGATCAGGCTCCAGTCCGTCAACGCCCCACAGGCAAAGCGCAGGCGCAACACCGAGCGACCATCCATTTCATGACCGCGCCCCACCGACTCCAACGCCAGCGGTCGCAGGGTCACGTCCTGGGTGGTGGTGTAACGGCAACGGGTGCGTTGTGGCCCGATGGGTTGCGACAGCACCTCAAAGCCCTGAGCGATCAACTCGCTGCGCTTCATCTGCGCCAGTTCAGGCGCCAATTCGACCACCGAAAGCGACGGAATGGTGCGCAAGTAATGCGGCCACAGCAGGCTGACCAGGCCTTCGGTCAGCTCCGGCAGGTCATCGTCGAGCTTTTCCCGCAGACGACCCATCAAGAATGCGAAGCCCTCGAACAGGCGCTCCACATAGGGATCCTGCGCACCCGGTTTGTCCAGGTTGAGCTGCGCGGCCCGGTCCGGGAACGCGTCCGCGAACTCCTTGCCGGCCTCGCGCAGGTAGCGCATTTCGGCATCGAAATAGCGCAGTGTCAGATTGTCCATGCTCACAGAAAGAATCCCGATGTAAGAGGGTTAGCCGCAAAGCACTGCGGCGCGGACCGGATCAATGGCTACCAACGCCGCCAGCAAAGCTTCCATGCGCCGCGCCAGGGTGGGTTTGTCGGCGTCATTGCGCTGGGCTTTGACCCGCAGCAGCTTGAGCAGGCGCGCCTTGACCTCGAAACTCAGCTCCGGCTCCCACTCGGCCAAGGCCTGGCGTTGCGCCGTGGCGTCCAGGTCGGCCAACAGATGGATGGCCAGGTCGCTCTTGCTGTACTGCTCGGCTACCCGCGCCATCAACAGGCGCAACAACCAGCGTTGGCGCCCGGTGTGGATACCAGGGCGTGCGGCCAGCCAGGCCAGTGCCTGATCCACGCCGTCGCTGTCAGCCTGGGCCACGGCCTCGCCTTCCAGGGACAGGATGTCGGTATCGCCAGTGGCCGGTGCCGCCGAGGGTACGGGTAACCATGGCTGGGGCTGGTTACCGCTGACGTGCTGGGCAATCCACTCGCGGGTGGTTTCGTCGGCAAACGGGCTGCCGTCGCTCCAGCACAGCACGTCCAGACCCGGCAGGCGCTCAAGGAACATGCCCAGGTCACGCTTGGCGATATCGGCCCAGCGATCCTGCGGCGCGGGTTGTTTGCTCAGCGCCTGATACAGGTACCACTGCAAGTCCAGCCAGAAATGGTTCACGCCCTCGGCATAGATCCGCTCGACCTGCTCGATCAACTCCGCCCAGTTCTGTTGCAGGTACAAACGTTTGAGCAGCGCCCGATAGTCACCACGCGGTGGTGTCAGGCGCGTGTTGTTGTTCGTATCCTGCGGTGGGGGCTGGTGCACCGTGTCCCAACGCAAGCTCTTCATCAGGCGGTGAGCCGCCAGCCAGCCCAAAGGTTGGTCACGCAGGTACCCCGCCAAGGCCCGGCCGCTGTCCAACAGGTCGCGCCCGGACTTGATCTGCGGCGCTGGCGCCTGTGCAGTCGCATCATGGCTGGCAGTATTCTGCGGCACCAAGGCGTCCATGCCACCGGACTGCGCCAACCTCGCGGACAGGGCGGCATACAGGGGTTCCAAATGTGGACGCTGCTCCTGCGGCCACGCACCCAGCCCGCGCTCCAGCCAGGCGAGTGCTGCGGCAGTGCGCTCGGCCTCGGCCTTGACCACTTCCGGGTACAGCGACAGCGTGTCCAGCACCTTGGCGCCGGCCAACCATTCCAGGGCCATCTTGCGGCTGTTGGGGCGGATGGGCAGCACTGCGTCGGCAAAGCGTTCCACCAGCGCTGCCAGCAGGCTCAGGCCGTCGGCCAGACCGACTTCACCGTCCTTGTGTAAGCGTGCCCACAGGTAATAGGTGGCAACGCGCAGGTCCTTGCAGCTGTGGATCAGCAGCTTCTGCGCCAGTTGGGCCACCTGCTCGGCATCGGCGCCCGAGAGCTTGTTGACCTCTTCACGCATGCGCAGGAAGTCATCGTCGTAGCCGGGGTCTTCGCCGACAGGGGAGTCGGTGCTGATGGGTTGCAGCCAGGGTTGCAGCCAGGGTTGCCAGTGGGCGGCTTGCTCGCGGGCGACGGACAATGCGTCGCGCTCGCCGAGGCAGCGGGCGATCACAGTGCGCAGGCTCATGGGAAACTCCCGTTTTGCGCATAGGGCATATCAACGGTGTTCTCGCTGAGAAATATCTGAGCGGGCAACTTGAAGCTCCTCAACTTGAGCAACGTCAGCGGCCCCGCATCCAACTCGGTGCGCAGGTGCCAGACCAGGCTCAAACCATCGGGCGCCTTGAGCACCATGCGGTAGCGGCTGTCACCGTCGTCCAATGGCGTGACCTGGGCTTTTTCCAACAGGCGGATCAGGCCCCAGGTACCGGAATAATCACCGAACAGCCGCTCGCCGGTATGTACGCTGGTCCAACTGAGGCTCACGCCGGGATAGTCACTACGCCCCGGCCAGCTGAAACGCTGCCAGCTCTCCTTCTGGTTGAAGTACTGGTGCTTGTCGCCGTTGAGGATGAAGGTGGTTTGCACCACATCGCGTACCGGTTTGCCTTGCAGCTCAAAGCTCAACCCCATACCGCCATCGGTGTAGAGCACATCGGCCAGGTCACTGAGCTGGTTGATGGCGCTCAGAAATTGCGGGTTGAAGCGCAGCCCTTGGCTGTGGCGCGGATCGGCGACCCAACGGCTACCCTCCTTGCGCAACACGCCGCTCAATTGCCGCTGCAAAAACTGCTCGATGCGGCCGGAGTCTGCGCGGATCATCTGGCCCAGCATCGGTAAGGACGCATCGCTGGCAGTGGCTGTAAACGGGTAGCGGCTGGCGAAAGCATCGTCCCAATGGCTGACGATCGAGCGTTGCCACTGGCTGTTGATCCCAGCGGCAGACGGTTGCAGGACGCGTTGCCAGGCGTGTTCCAGTGGTTGCACGAACAGCGTCTGCGCCGCCCCGCCCCACTCGGCCCCCAGGCTGGCGGCCATCAGGCTGCCGTAGGATTGAGTGTCGGTCAGGTCGATGCTCTTGCCTTGAAACACGGTTTGCGCCAGTGCCTGGGTCATTTCCAGCGGATCGGCCGCCGTGCTGACTTGCTGCAACTTGAGGCGTACCCGTGTTACCCGTGTGAGGAATGCCTGGAGGCTCAAGCCATCGGCGCCACTCTTGCCTTCGGGGCCTTTGCCCAGCAGCGCCAGCAACGGGCCGAAGGTTGCGTCCAAGGGGCTGCTGGGCAAGTGGCCAAGCTGGTCGATCACCGGGGCCTTGTCACGCCCGATCAGCTTTTGCGCGGACGTCACCAGTGAATCGCCCAGGGGTTGGGTTCGGGTACCGGCCTGCCCTTGGTAGGCCAACGTATTCATCAGCGCAATCAGCGGCGACTGGCGCACATCACTCATCAGCGTCAATTGGTCAATCACTTCGGCGAGGCTCCCGGCTTCCTGCCAGCGCAGGCTGTTGAGCAGATCCAGCCAGGCACTGGCGTAGTCCTGGAAGTACCGTTCGGTGAGCCGCTCGCGGAGCTGGTGCGGGCTCAAGCGGGTGTCGATGTCGGCGGGCTTGTCGCTGAGTACCCAGTCGATTTCCTCACGGCGGGCCTCGGCGATCTCGTCGATGGCTTGGCGCACCTGGCCCTCCCAGGCCTGGCGAGTGAATACGCCCGGCACGCTGGCAGCGGTGGAGAACAGGGCCGGGGCATCGGTGTCACCCACCAGTTGGTGAAGGCCCAGTTCCGGGTAGTGATTGGCGGCGTCATCAAGCAACTGTTGATACAGGCTGGCCTCGGCATTGCGTTGGCCCAACTGGCCGAGCAGCACCTGCCGGACTTGCGCGACCAACCTGGGGTCGGCCTGGATGCGCCAGCCAGGGTTCGCGGTCAGGTGTTCGCCATAGAACCGCCACAGGTTGGGCGCCAGGCTTTGCCATAGCCCAGGTGATACGCCTGTGCGTGTAGGCTCAACGTTGCTCAGGGTTGTAACCAGGAGACTGGCATCGGCTTTTTCCGGGCGCGCCATCATCAAATAGGCTTTGAGCTGGGCGTAGGCCTCTTGGGCACGTTCAGCACGCTCGGGGTTGTCCGGGGCCAGCTTGACCAGCGCGTTGAGCTGTCGGCGCAGCGTGGCGGCGGCCGGGTCGCGGATCAGGCGGTTGTTGGCCTCGACATAACGTGGCCACAGGGTTTCAAGCAGTGCTGGATTGTGGTTCAAGCCAAAGCGCTGGTACCACGGAGCGCCGCTCTGGACGCGATCATCCAGGCGCGCCAGCTCGCGGACCAACTCATTGAGGGCCTGGAGTTGTTCGTCACCT
>NZ_CVTV01000024.1:0-43995 GCF_900004865.1 Pseudomonas sp. 37 R 15
TGAACTGGTCAAGTAATCTTGGACACTGATTAAGGTTCACGCCGCCAACCTTTCCTTCACGACCGGCGACCGGTAGTCGTTGTAGCTATGAGGCCTGCTGATGTTGTAGCGCGAGACATAGCGCTGCACGTCTGCTCGGGCCTCATGTTCCAGTTTGTAGCCCGTTTCAGGCACCCACTCTGATTTCAAGCTGCCAAAGAAACGCTCCATCGGGGCGTTGTCCCAGCATTCGCCTTTACGGCTCATACTCTGCCTAAACCCCTGTTTCAGCAGCTCGTTTCGGAATTTATGACTGGTGTACTGACAACCTTGGTCAGAATGAAACAACACATCCTGGGGATGGCCGCGTAGCTCAACCGCCATGCGTAGCGCTTCGCAGGTCAGGTTGGCATCAGAAATCATCGAGAACGACCAGCCCACGATCCTGCGAGCGTACAAATCCAGAACGGCGGCGAAGTACATCCACCGCTTGCCGACCTTGATATATGTCACGTCGCCACACCACACCTGATTAACCGCCGTCACATCAAATTTTCGCTTGAGCACGTGCGGCGCCACCAAGGCCTCCACGCCCGGCGACCTGTACTTATGGCGCCTGCGCTGACGGCTGGCGATGCCAGCTTCGCGCATCAAACTGCGAGCCATATAACGCCCGATACGATGCCCTTTGGCTTGTAGCTCCTTGGACAACGTACGTGCACCGGCCGACTCTCTGGACGCCTTGTGGTGCCTGACCAGCGCGGCTTTGAGCTTATCCCTCTCAGGATTTGCTCTGCCTTGGCGCTGGCGCCAGGCGTAGAAGCTACTGCGGTTGACCCCAAACGCCTGGCAACACCTTTTAACGCCGTACTGCTCGTCCAGCTCATCGATCAACGTGAATGATCTTTGGCGTCCAAAAGCAGGAGAGCACTGGCCTTTTTTAGAATTTCGATATCCAGGTCTTTCTCTCTGAGCAGAGCTTTGAGCCTCTGGATTTCTCGTTGATCAGCAGTAATCGCCTTGGCCCCTACCGGGGTCGAGCCCAAGCGTTCTTTTTGCACTTGATCGACCCAGCGGCGCAGGGCTGTGGGGCCGATATCCAGGGTGGCACACACCTCGGTAACCGGCTGACCTTCATCCAACACCATGCTGGCAGCCTTGAGCTTGAACTCACTCGAATAAGATTTACGCATAACCAAACACCTCAGATTTGGGCGCTATCATAGCGCCCGATTGAAGTGTCCAAAATCATTAGGCCAGTTCAGCTTGCCCCCGATGGCGGTTTATCAGCATCACCTAGAGTGACTGACACACTGCAATCGGGGGCAAGCCCCCTCCCACATTGCGTCCTCTGTGCCTGAAGGGTCGATGTCAGGACTTGATGGCGAGTTCTTCCAGGTGGTCCATCAGTGCCTGCGGCTTGAGCACCAGCACGTCGCTTTCCACCGCATCGAGCACCACCTCCGCCGTATTGCCGATCAACGCCCCGGACATCCCGGTACGCGCCACGGTGCCGATGATGGTCACGGCCGCTTGCCATTTATGCGCCGCGAAGGGAATCAGCACATCCGCCGGCCCTTCCTCGATATGCAGGTGTGCATCATCCACGTCGAATTCGACCTGGAAGGCTTTGCATTGCTCGCGATAACGCGCCTCGATGGTTTCCCTGAGTTGGAAGGTCGGGTCCGCCGCCGACAGCATCGGCGATGGATGCGCGCTGATGACGTGCAACTGCGCCTTGGCCAGGGTGGCGATATCGAAACCGTGGTCGATGATGGCGTTATGCAGCGAGCGGTGTTCGCCGTCGGTATTGCCCACGTCGATGGCTGCCAGAATCACTCGTTCGGCCCATGGCGTAGCGGTCTTGACCAGCAGCACGGGCGTTGGGCAGTAGCGCAGCAGTTTCCAGTCCGCCGGGGTCAGCAGGGCTTTTTTCAACGGGCTGTCGGGAAAGTGCTGCTTGATCACCAGCCCGCAGCCTTCGGCCTGCTGTACCTCGATGATGGTTTCATGCAGGCTGTCGTTCCACGCTTGTTCGGTGGTGACGCTGTAGCCGTCGTTCTTTAAACCTTCCTTGAGCACGCTCAACAGCGCCGAATGCTCATGTTTCTTGTCGCATACCAGCAAGTGCAGGTGTGCGTCAGTTACCCCGGCGATCAGCTTGGCGCGCTTGAGGGCCAGGCTTTCGGAATGCTCGGGCTCGATGACCACCAGGATGCTGCGGATGGCTTGCATGGTCGGATCTCCAGGAAGGGGGCTCAAACAACTATAGTTGCTGCTGGCCTGGCGTCATCTTGATGTACATCAAGGCCCATGGCTGGCGGTCTGCGGCGGGGTCGGTATAATCGGCGCCCTTTTGTGATCCTTTGCCCGTGAGCCCGATGATCCTGCCCGAAATCCACGAATTCCTCGGCTGCCGCACCCCTGATGCCTGGGTGCAGGCCGCGTTGGCCGATCAGGACACCCTGCTGATTGATCACAAGAACTGTGAATTCAAAGCCGCCAGCACGGCCCTGAGCCTGATCGCCAAATACCATGGCCACGTCGACCTGATCAATATGATGTCGCGCCTGGCCCGTGAAGAGCTGGTGCATCACGAACAGGTCATGCGCCTGATCAAGAAACGCAAGGTCGAGCTGCGTCAGTTGTCCGCCGGCCGTTACGCTTCGGGTCTGCGCAAGGTGGTGCGCAACCATGAACCGGTCAAACTGGTGGACACACTTGTGGTGGGAGCCTTCATCGAAGCGCGCAGTTGCGAGCGTTTCGAAGCGCTGGTGCCACATTTAGACGAAGAACTCGGCAAGTTCTACTTCGGTTTGCTCAAAAGCGAAGCACGGCACTTCCAGGGTTACCTGAAATTGGCGTACCAGTACGGTGACGCCAAGGACATCGCCCAGGTGATCGAGCGGGTGAGGGCGGCCGAGCAGGCGCTGATCGAGTCACCCGACATCGAGTTCCGCTTTCACAGTGGCGTGCCAGCCTGAGGCCACGGCCACGCCGATCAAGGCGCTGATTGCGCTCAGCAGCAGGATCACCGTTTGCGTGCCGACGGGCGCGGCCAGAACGGCAATCATCAGGCCTGCCAAGGGCTGGGCCAGATTGTTGAGCAAGGTGATCACGCCCACGGTCTTGCCGAAATCCTGCACCGGAATGACCCGTTGACGCAGGCTGCGCATGTACACGTTGAACATCTTGTCGAAACCGGTCACCAGCAGAAAGCCCACGGCGTATGCCCACAGGCCGGGGCTGATGGCGGTGATCAGCGCGCCGACGGCAATCATCGAATACGACAGCCCGCCGAGCAGCTTCAGCGCCAGGGTCGAACGCGCCAGGTAAAACAGAATCACGAGGGTGACCACTGCGCCGGCGGCTTGCAGCAGGGCGTAGGCGTCTTTGTCGGCCGCGTATTGCCCGGTGACCATCGCCGCCGATGTAGCCAGCGTGACCCCGACAATCAGGTTCACACCGACCGCCAGGGTAATGATGCGTTTCAACTCCGTCCGGTTGCGGATGTGGCCGAAGGCGGTCCGCAAGGGTTGCAGCCAGATACCTGCGCGTTGTTCGTGCAGCGGCAGGTCCACCGTGGTGTGGCGCTGCCAGACCAGCATCGCCAGGTCCGCCAGCACAAACAGCGCAGCGATTCCCAGCACCACCCAAGGCCACTGCCAGACTTGCAGCATCAGCGCCGCCACCAAAGGCCCGAGTACCAGGCCGCTCTGGTCGGCGATCTGAGAATAGGACAAGGTCTTGGCGTAGGTGTAATGCTGGAAGATATGCGGCATCACCACTTCCCGCGCCATGATGCCCTGGGTGGTCAATATCCCGCATACCGCGGAGAGGATCACCAGCCACTGGATACCGTCGAACAGCCCGTACAGCGCTACCGCCATTGCGCAGGCCAAGGCCCGATACACCTGGCTGATGTGCAGGATGCGCACGGGGGAAAACCGGTCGCACAAGGCCCCGCATATGGGAAATGCCAGGTAGCGCGGCAGTGATTCGACAAAGAATGCCAGGCCTGCCCACGACACACTCTGGGTCGTCTGGAACACCACCAGCGGCACGATGAACAGCAGGATCTGGTCCGCCAGCCGCGACAGGAACAGCGAAACGAAGAACGCCAGGTAATCCCTGCGCATATGAGTCCCTGTGAATGGCGTAAAAGATTGCAGGCTATTTGTTAAAAACTCTTAAAAGCATGAAGCTTCCTGGCACGGTACACGGACGCTGCTCTCCTCGACCAGCTTGCCACCTATAATGCCGGCCTTTCAATCTGCATTCGCACACAGAGAACTTATGGAAAACCTGGGTCTGGGCAAGGTCCTGCTCGTTGAGGACGACGAGAAGCTGGCAGGGCTGATCGCGCATTTTCTGTCGCAGCATGGTTTCGACGTGCGCGTGGTGCACCGGGGCGATCAGGCCTTGACCGCGTTTCTGGCATTCAAGCCGAAAATGGTCGTGCTGGACCTGATGCTGCCGGGCCAGAGCGGGTTGCATGTGTGCCGCGAGATTCGCAATGTGTCGGACACGCCCATCGTGATCCTGACGGCCAAGGAAGATGATCTGGACCACATCCTCGGCCTTGAGTCCGGCGCTGACGATTACGTGATCAAGCCGATCAAGCCGCCGGTGCTGCTCGCCCGTTTGCGCGCGTTGCAACGGCGCCAGGCGCCCGAGCCCGTGGTGCGTGGCGCCCTGGCGTTTGGCCGGTTGTCGATCGATCGCAGTTGTCGGGTGGTCAGGCTGGGCGATGAACAGATCGACCTCACCACCATGGAGTTCGAGTTGCTGTGGCTGCTGGCGAGCAACGCCGGAACCATCCTTTCGCGCGACGACATTCTCAACCGAATGCGCGGTATTGCCTTCGATGGCCTGAACCGCAGCGTCGACGTGTATATCAGCAAGCTGCGCGGCAAGCTCAATGACAACCCGCGTGAGCCGGTGTGCATCAAGACCATCTGGGGCAAGGGCTACCTGTTCAATCCGTTCGCGTGGGAGGTTTAGGTGCTGCGCCTGTATCTGCGCCTCTATGTGATCCTCGCGCTCGGCCTGGCCGGGTCGATCTGGCTGGTCAACTACGGCCTGGACGCGTACATGCCCGAGTCCAACGAGACCTATAACCGAGAGGCCTTGCGCGGTCCGGCGTGGGCCCTGGTGGAGCAACTGCGGCCGGTACAGGGCGCGGCGCGCCAGGCGCGCCTGGATGAACTGCAACCGCATTATGGCCTGCGCCTGAAACTGGTGCAGCGCGGCGCCCAGCACCTGAGCGAGCGCGAACACAAGCTCCTGGCCAATGATCAGGTGGTGGTGCGCGAGGACTTCATGAAGTTTCTCGCGCCTATCGACGACGGCGCGCAATTGCTTGAGATCCAACTGCCGGAAGAGCCCAAGTGGCTGTACCTGTGGGCCTATGGCTTCCTCGGCGTAAGCCTGGCCATCGTCCTGTATTTCTGGGTGCGCCCGCACTGGCGCGACCTGGAGCACATCCGCCTGGCGGCGCAGCGCTTCGGCGACAACGACCTCGGTTCGCGCATCCTGCTGCCGCGCCGCTCCACCGTGCGCGCACTGGCCGGGCACTTCAACCAGATGGCCGAGCGCATCGAAAGCCTGATCGCCAACCAGCGCGAACTGACCAACGCGGTGTCCCACGAACTGCGCACGCCGATTGCACGCTTGTCCTTTGAACTGGATCAGCTCAAGCAGCAGTCCGATCCGCGCCAGAGCCGCCAGTTGATCGCCGATATGTACGGCGACCTTGGCGAGCTGGAAGACATGGTCTCCGAACTGCTGACCTACGCCAGCCTGGAGCGCGGCGCGACCCAGGTTACCCGCGAAACTATCGAGGCCCATAGCTGGCTGGACAGCGTGATCGGCAGCGTAGCGCTGGAGGCCGAGGCCGCAGGCGTGCACTTGTCGCTGCGCGCCTGTGAAGTCGATTTTATCCAGATCGAACCGCGCTTCATGGCAAGGGCGGTGATCAACCTGCTGCGCAACGCGATCCGTTATGCCGATCACCGCGTGGAAGTGTCGCTGGTGACGTTCGGCAGCGGCTATGAAGTGCGGGTCAATGACGACGGCCCGGGCGTGCCGTTGGAGGGGCGCACCAAGATCTTCGAACCCTTCCTGCGCCTGGATACCAGCCGCGACCGTCGCACGGGCGGCTTTGGCTTGGGCCTGGCGCTGGTCAAACGGGTCAGCCAATGGCATGGCGGGCAGGTGCAAGTGCTGGATTCGGAGTGGGGCGGGGCGTCGTTCAGGATGACGTGGGCGTATGCCGAACAGGAGAAATAGACATGCCAGCCTCTAAAGGACTGGCATTGGCTTAGCGTTTGAACTGGCGTGGCTGGTAAGTGATGACCGTGTCCCGCCAGACTTCCGGAGCATCCATAGGGGCTATGTTGACGCGAATTGTGCTCCCATGAGCTTTTTCTATATGGGGAGTGACCTGACCCTTGCCGAACATGGCGTCCATCAGCTTGTCGGCTTCTCTATTCACCGCGTGCGGGCCCAGGTGCGGCGAGTTTCGCGTCACTATCTCTTGGGCCTTTTTATGAAAGTTCGCCATGGGCGTCGAGCCGTGACTCATGAACACCGGTCCCTCAAAGGCTTTGACCGGCCGTTTTATTTCTTTTTGAAATAGACGTGCGAAGGGCCTGTGGCGTCCATTTGCCGAGTAGCAAATCAAAAGACGTACACTTTTGTACTTGGCCGGATCGACCCCTTTGCTCCGCAGCAATTTGACCAACCCAGGGGCGTCATAAGGAACATTATCCACATAAGCACGTGTACCCGTACCGAATCCCTGGTCCATCGCACTGGGCTTACGGCCGTGTGCGACGATGTTGAGTCGCGTCTTGCCTTTATCGGAGAACGTGTGCATTTCATGGCCCAGCATTTTCAAATCCTCCATCGGGCCCCCCATCTGAATCACGTTATCGCGCCCCAATGCGGTATCCAGCGCACGCTCCCTGCCCGTAAGGCTACTGCGACTGGTGCCGGGGAGTGCATTATCAACGTGCGCATGGGGCGTGAAGTTCTCCAGCGGTTTTCCATAGGTGCGGTTTTTCACCGGGTCGAATGCGTGAATTTTCCCGGTTTTTTTGTCCAGCTTCGCCTGCACTGAGAAAGTCGCACCGTTTTTCCTGTAAGTACCCTCTGCGACATCGGGGCGGGTGGCGAATTTCGAGAGATCGTTGCGCCCCGTACGCCCGCGCAATAGCCGGTCGACGTCAGTCGCTGGTGTCGATGACGTCAATGCCCGCGTGCGATTGAAGAAGCGGTTGCCAAAGGTCTGAGGTGTACGCTTTGTGGCGGCCCCCAGGATTTTAACCCCCTTGAGCCCACCTCCCAGGCCGGCGGTGGTGGCATACATCACCCCATCAAATATAAGCCCGGATGTCACGGCCAGCCAGTCTCCCTTGACCACGTTCCTGACCAGGTTCACGCCAGGTATCGATCCCAGCAACAGCTCCTTGCTATGTTCGAAGTCTTGATCTTCTTCACTGAAACGCGTGGTGTGACCGGTTGCGCTCACCCACTCGTCGAGCGGGCGATTGCCAAAGGTGTGCCGGGCCAGAAGCTCACCGAGAAACTGGCTGCGGGCGCTGGTATACGAGGCCGGGACAGCCCCTTCGCCAGGTGGGGTGGCGTCGAGACTGCCGGGCACGCCCGCCGGCACGTCAAAGGGCACGATGGCGGTGTTGGAGAATTTGTCGCCGCCGATAATGCCGGCTGGCTGGCGGGCCCAGTCGCCTTGCAGGCCGGGCTTGAAGTCGCTCAGTGGTTTCAACGTGTTCTGTTGCGGGCAGAATTCATAGGCCTTGACGCTGTCGCCATGGGTGGCCCTGACGATCAATGAGCGCTTGTCGCTCGCCTGTTTCGGGAATGGCTGGTCGTGATTGATATCGCCCGCCCGGGTGTAGCTGGTATGTTTGATGACGGTGCCCTCGATAAAGAGGTCGAGTTTGCCGAACTCAAGGTGCTGACGGTCCTCTATCGGCAGTTGCGCGATCAGGTGTTTGGTCAGGTTGACCAGGCCGCTGGCCCGGCTTTGCTGAAAGTTGGCCACCGCGTCGCGATGCCGGGACTTGATGTCAGGCAGATCGCCCAGCAGTTTGATCGCGGCGTCCGGCACCTTTGAGGGGTCGAGTGAATACCAGGTGTTATCGTCCTTGAGGTTAGGTGCATGCTCGGAGAGGTACATGTCCAACAACGAATAAGGGCCGGTATTGACGTGCAAAAGCCCGTCGTTGAGTGCGTTATTGGTTCTTGACTGGGGGTTTGTAATGACCGCTGCTTCAAGCGGGACATTTTTTATGTGCTGTCCCAGTACCTCCAGTGCCATCGACTTTTGCAGGGGCACAGGTGCGTTCACCTCCTGCTTGATCTTCTTCAGCCCGGTCATGACTTCAGTGAACGTCGTGTGCGCAGCGTTCAGCTGTTCGGCCGAATACTCACCCGTCGCCGAGGGTTTGAGTACGCCATAGGCCAAGGCCCAGTCAATGACTGCAGCCTGCTTGACCTCATTGAGCAAGGTTTGGTCGGCGTCGCTGATCGGGTTGACGTCGCCGTACTTGACCACTTCGGCAAAGCTCATCAATGAACTGCTTCCCGGGTGCTTCGCTTCGATGTAGGCCACCGTGGCTTTCAGGCTGAACCAGGCCGGTGAGCCATAGGTCACGTCTTTGGGGATGTCCTTGACCTGAAGCTCCGGCGCCGCGCTCGCCAGCAGCAGATGCGCGGCCACGGGCGCCATCTCTTGCGAGGCGCGCCGGGTCTGCACCAGATGCTCGACCAGCGCATGTTTGATGGTGTCGAGCGGTTTTCCGTGAAAGGCTTTGTCGGCCAGGTCGAAGCCTGCGGTTTGATTGGCTTTTTTAGGCGTGCGCAGCCAGGTTGGCGCGTCCAGCCCCAATAGCATGGCGGCCAGTACCCAGTCGCAGCTGTCGGGGTTTTCGGCGGCGCCCATTTTTTTCTGCAGCGAGGCTTCCAATTCCCTGGCCTTTGGCGATGCAAGTATCTCCCGCAGCACATGGGCAGGGTTGCGCAGCTCGGTGCTTGTCCAGTGTCGATTTTTGGTCAGGTAATTGAAAGCATCTGTTTTTTTTCCCGCGCTGAGACCTGGCAATTGCAGGTTGTTGTACGCAATGTGGGAATAAAGCTCCTGTTGCTCGGACGCGCTGACGGGCGCTTCCCACCCCAAGGCTCCGGTGTAATTGCCATGGGGGGGCGTCGCGGGTTCCGTTTGTTTGAGAAGGCCTATCAGGTTGAGGATTTCTGCTCTTGTCTCGGGAATCTTACCGAACTTGTCATGGATGAATTGCTCCAGCGTCACGTTGTCTTCGGGCATGAGTTGCTCATCCTGGAAGTACCAGGACGAAGGATCTATTTCAAGGTGAGTGCCTTTGAGCAGGTCTTTGATCCTGGCTTTTTCAGCCCCTTCGATCGCTTCGGCTGTAGGCAGTGTGGTGATGGAGTAGGGGCGGGTTTCGTCTGGCTCGGTGTCGGCGTCGATCAGGTCCAGAACATTGCTCAACTGTTGGAACAATCGGTTGTCATTACGTATGTCGCCCAGGGTTTTCTGTTGGTGCTCAAGCCGATCCCCGGTGCGCGTGTCGAGCTGCGCCGTCGAAAGTGAGCTATCACCGGCGGGAAACGAATCTGCCTGTTTGAGCTGAGTGGCTCGTTGCGCGGCGGTTTGCACGGTGGAGGGCAGCACCTCGCCATAAAAGCTGGCGATCTCTCTGATTGAGGCGGGGCGTTCGGCGTGCATGCTGGACGATGCTCGACCGGCCGCAGGCACCTCAAGTGAATGACCGTTGGGTGACAAGGTACTGGCGGCCTGCATGATGAGTGGCCACGTGTGCGGCAGCGTCTTGCCCTGGCCGGCCGCGAATAACACCAAGGGCGCCTTCTCGCGGGGTGAGGCTGCCTTGAGCGAGGCGACGATATGCGCCTGTGAGGTGCCATTGGCAGGGGCGATACGGATGGGTTTGGATTGATCGATATGCTGGGCGTCGGCCCACTGTCCAAAGTCGTGGCTCGCCAGCAGGGCGTCGAGTTGCTGGCGCCATTGCCCGAACGTCGAGTCTGGAGACACGGGCAAGTGCGGCGTGTCATAGGCATTGGTATCTGTGCTGGTCGCAGCCTCCACCAGCGCATCGGCATAAGCGGCCGAGAGCGCCATGTCAGCTTTGTAATCCGGGTTTTTCTTGATCAGTTTCACCCACGCAGGCACATCGGCGCTGGGGACTGGTGCAGGGGCGGGTACCGTCACAGCGGTTACCGGCGGGGACTGGGGGGGCGCTTGTACGGCGGGGCTGGGAATCAGAGCGGGAGAAACTGCCGGCATAAATGAACTCCAGGAAGACGACGATCGCTTCTGCACGCTTCGTACGTGCAGCAGCGAGATTCGTTGCAGGAGTCGAGCGCGACGTTCCAGGCTCAGTTATTTCAGCTTGCTTCCCCGGCGACGCCGGCTCGTGCGGGCTGGTTAGACATCAGCGATGTCGAGGCCTTGCTCAGCCACTCGGTTTCAGTGGTCCATGGCACGCAGGATTGAATGGGCCACTTTCACGCGTTCTGCATTCGGGTAATTTTTATTGGCCAGGATCACTACGCCTATTTTCCTGCTCGGTACGTATGCCACATAGGCGCCGAAACCACGGGTCGAACCGGTTTTGTTGAACAGCACATTGGCCGGTTGTACCTGCGGCGTCGGCAACCAGGTGACTGGGTGCGGCTCCATGGCCATCGGCGTGGAGTTTGCGTCGATCAGGGTTTGCAGCTTGACCGGGTACGCGTAGTACTCCCAGCCCAGTGCCTGGGTGGTGGCGCCGACTTGGTAGTAGCCGGTCTGGACGTTCGCGATGGCCTGTTGCACCGGTTTTTCCAGGCCAGCCGGGTTGAGGTTCGCTTCAACGTAGTGGAGCAGGTCCGCGGCACTGGTCTTTATACCGTAGGCTTCGCTGTCCAGGGCGCCCGGACTGACCCGCACCGGTTTGCCTTCAGAGCTGTAGCCCTGTGCGTACAGGCCGCGCTGCTCGGCGGGCACATGGAGGAAGGTGTGGTTGAGTCCGAGCTTGGGCAGCAGTGTGTCCTGCATCAGCGTGTCGAACGGTTGCCCGAGACTTTGTGCGGCCAGGTAGCCGAACAGCCCGAGGCTTGGGTTGGAATACAAACGCCGGGCACCTGGCGCGAAGTCGGGTTTCCACTGCTGGTAGTAACCGATCATGCGCTGCGCAGTGTCCGCCTCGGCGGGAAATTGCAGCGGCAAGCCGCCGGCGGTGTAAGTGCCCAGGTTGAGTACGCTGATGCGATCGAATGGGGTTCCACGCAATGCTGCCAGGTAGTGGCTGGCAGGGTCTGCCAGCTTGAGCTTGCCCTGCGCCACGGCGTACCCGGCCAGCGTGGCGGTAAACGTCTTGCTGACCGAACCCACCTCGAACAGGGTGTTTTCGGTCACGGCGCGTTGGGCATCCTTGTCGGCCATGCCGTAACTAAAGTATTGCGCCTTGCCATCTTGCACCACGGCGACCACCAGGCCGGGGATGGACTGCTGCTGCATCAAGGGCTTGACCCCGGCATCCACCACGGCACGCAAGTCGGTGGCGGCGAGGCAGTCGCCAGTGGCGATAAATAACGCAAGGGCGGTGAATTTACGCACTGCGGACAGGTTGTGTTGGGGCATCATAGCGCTTCCATGAATGTGATCGAATCAATGAGCAGCCTGCGCAGGCGGGGCAAATCTATACAGTTTGTCGACATTGGACAAAGGATCATATCTCGCGTCAGCCATTAGAAAATTTGGGGTCACCATGTTGCGTTCTCATTTGCCTCTCAACGCGTTAAGAGCGTTCGAGGCATCCGCCCGGCACTTGAGCTTTACCCGGGCAGCTATTGAGTTATGCGTTACTCAGGCGGCGGTCAGCCACCAGGTCAAAAGCCTGGAAGCGCAACTCAATGTCACACTGTTCAAACGCTTGCCGCGCGGGCTGATGCTCACGCGCGAAGGCGAAACCCTGTTGCCGGTGCTGCGTGAATCGTTCGATCGCATTGCCCATACGCTAGGCCAGTTCGAGGCCGGGCATTACCGTGAGGTGCTGGCGGTCGGCGCCGTCGGTACCTTCGCGGTGGGCTGGCTGTTGCCGCGCCTGCCGGAGTTCCAGAGTCGCTACCCGTTTATCGACCTGCGCCTGTCCACGCACAACAACCGTGTCGATGTCGCCGCTGAAGGCCTGGACTACGCGATCCGTTTCGGCGCCGGCGCCTGGCACGGTACCGAGGCCTGCCAACTGCTGGAAGCACCGCTGAGCGTACTCTGCGTGCCGCACCTTGCCGAACAGCTGCACACGCCGGCCGACCTGTTGAAACATACGTTGCTGCGCTCTTACCGCGCCGATGAATGGAGTCTGTGGTTCCGGGCCGCCGGCCTGCCGTCAGACACGCTGGTGCCGCGCAGCATCGTGTTCGATTCGTCGTTGGCGATGATGGACGCGGCGCTGCAGGGCATCGGCGTGGCATTGGCGCCGGCACGGATGTTTTCGCGGCAGTTGGAGAACGACAGGATTCGCCAGCCCTTCGAGGTGCAGATCAGCACCGGCAGTTACTGGCTGACGCGCTTGCAGTCACGGTCCGAAACGCCGGCAATGCTGGCGTTCAAAGGCTGGTTGCAGACGAGTGCTGGCTGATGCGGAAGGGGCAGTTGCCCTTCCACAGTTTGATTGTGTCTAAGCGAGGTACTTGCGAAACCATCCCAGGGTGCGTTCCCAGGCCAGGTTCGCCGCCGCATCGTCATAACGTGGCGTCGAATCATTATGGAAACCGTGATTGGCGCCCTTGTAGATATACGCCTCGTACGTCGTGCCCGCGGCCTTCAGCGCCTGCTCGTAGGCCGGCCAACCCTCATTGATGCGCGCATCCAACTCACCGTAGTGCAGCATGATCGGCGCCTTGATGCGCGGCACGTCCCCGGCCTCAGGCTGGCGTCCGTAGAACGACACGGCTGCGCCAAGCTCGGGGTAGGCCACCGCCGCAGCGTTGGTTACGCCGCCGCCATAACAGAAACCGGTGATGCCGACTTTGCCGGTGCTGCTGTCGTGGTGCATCAGCCACTCGATGGCGGCGAAGAAGTCGTTCATCAGCTTGGTCGGGTCGACGGTCTGCTGCAGGGCCACGCCTTTTTCATCGTTGCCGGGGTAGCCGCCCACCGAGGTCAGGCCGTCCGGCGCCAGGGCGATAAAGCCGGCCTTGGCCAGGCGCCGCGCGACGTCTTCGATATAGGGGTTCAGACCACGGTTTTCATGCACCACTACCACTGCAGGTAACTTGCCGACGGCCTTGGCCGGCCGCACCAGGTAGCCGCGTACCGTGCCGTTGCCCTGGGGTGATGGGTAAGTGATGTAGTCGGCGACGATATCCGGATCGGTGAATTTCACCTGTTCGGCCAGCGCATAGTCGGGGCTCAGGGCTGCGAGCAGGGCCGAGGCGGTCAGGCCGCCCAAGGTAAACAGTGCGGCGCGGTCGAGAAATTCGCGGCGGTTAAGCGTGCCGTGGGCGTAGCCGTCGTAGAGTTCCAGCAGTTCGGGCGCAAAGTCTTTGGCGGTGAGACGCGTCATCGGTGCAGTCCTCGATTGGCAATAGGGCGGGGGACGACACTTCTGTTTAGCAGGCCTTGGGCCGTCGCGCTAGCGTGCGAACCTTTTGGCCCCGGCCACGCAACCGATTACCGCCACCGTGACCAGCAGCATCCCCAGGCTCACCTGCTCACGCAGCAGGCCCGCCGCCAGGGCCAGGCCAAAGAACGGTTGCAGCAGCTGCAACTGGCCGACTGCGGCGATGCCACCCTGGGCCAGGCCGCGATACCAGAACACGAAGCCGACCAACATGCTGAACACTGCTACGTAACCCAGGCTCAGCCAGGCCGGCAGGCTGATGCCTGCGAACGAGGCGGGCGCCAGCAGCAGGCTCAACGGCGCGACGATGGGCAGCGCCACCACCAGGGCCCAGCAAATCACCTGCCAGCCGCCGAGACTACGTGACAGCGTGGCGCCTTCGGCATAGCCCAGGCCGCAGACCAGCACCGCCAACAGCATCAGCACATCCCCGGCGGGCGCGGCGCTCAGGCCCTGGGCGAAGGCGTAACCCATCACCAGCGCACTGCCCAGCACCGAAAACAACCAGAACACCCGCCTTGGCCGCTCACCGCCGCGCAGTACGGCGAAAATCGCCGTTGCCAGTGGCAGCAGGCCGATAAACACAATGGAGTGCGCCGAGGTGACGTATTGCAGCGCGAGCGCGGTCAGCAGTGGGAACCCGATCACCACCCCGAGTGCGACGATGGCCAAGGGCGCCCATTGTTGGCGAGTGGGGCGTTTTTCCTTGAACAGCCGCAGCAGGCACAACCCCAGGATGGCCGCGAGCGTCGCGCGGATCATGGTCAGGAACACCGGGTCGAACGCCATCACCGCCAGGCGCGTGGCCGGCAACGATCCGCTGAAAATCAGCACGCCGATAAAACCGTTGATCCAGCCCTGGGTGCGGGTGTCCAGAGTGCCGAGAAACGAGCTGCGTGCCATGGGGCGGTCCACAAAAGGGAAGTTGCGTAGGCGCCATCCTAGGGCTGAAGATTGGGGCAATCAAAAAATTGTCATGGATACATCCACTATGCCGCGCGCTCGTTACAAATCGCTGGTCGATACGTTCGCCGAAGGCATTCGCTCGGGCGACATGCCGCCCGGCACACGCCTGCCTACGCACCGCCAGCTCGCCGCCGACCATGGGCTGGCGCTGGCTACGGCGAGCCGGGTGTACAGCGAGTTGGAGGCGATGGGGCTGGTCAGTGGTGAGACCGGGCGCGGCACCTTCGTGCGCGAGATAGCGTTGCCGCCGGGGCAGGGCAGCGGGCAGATGCCTGTGGCGGCGGGCATGCTCGACCTGAATTTCAACTACCCGTCCTTGCCCGGCCAGACAGAACTGTTACGTAACGCACTGCGCCAGCTGGCGTTGTCGGGCGACCTCGAAGCGCTGTTGCGTTATCAACCCCATGCCGGCCGCCTGCATGAGCGTGCGGTGGTCGCGCGGCACCTGTTGCATCGCGGGCTGGCGGTGCAGGCCGAACAGGTGTTGCTGGTCAGCGGCGCCCAGCACGGCTTGGCAGTCACGATGATGGCGCTGCTCAAACCCGGCGACGTGATTGCCGTGGACGCGTTGACCTATTCGGGCTTGAAAGTGCTGGCCGAAACCTTGCACCTGGAAATCGTCGCAATCCCCGCCAGCGCCATCGGCCCGGACCTGGATCACCTGCAGGCCCTGTGCCGCAAGCGCCCGGTACGCGCGGTCTACAGCATGCCGACCGTGCATAACCCGCTGGGCTGGGTGATGAGCCTGGCGCAACGCGAGCACTTGGTGGCGATTGCCCGACAGCATCAGCTGATGATCATCGAGGACGCCGCCTACGCGTTTCTCGCCGAACACGCACCGCCGCCGCTGGCGACGCTGGCGCCTGAGCGCACGGTGTACGTCGGCGGGTTTTCCAAGAGTGTCGCCACTGGCTTGCGCGTGGGTTTTGTCGCGACGCCCCTGGCTTGGGTCAAGCGTTTGGAGCGCACCCTGATGGCAACCACCTGGAATGTACCGGGGGTGATGAGTGCGATCGCCGTGGCCTGGATCGAAGATGGCACCGTTGCGCGGCTGGAGGCGCAAAAACGCGAAGATGCCCAGGCGCGGCAACGTTTGGCGGCGCAAGTGCTGGCGGGGCTGAGCTATATCAGTCACCCCTCATCGTATTTCTTGTGGCTACCGCTGACCGAAGACGCCCGCGCTGATCAGGTGGCCATGAGCTTGCAGCGCGAGGGTATTTGCGTCTCCACCGCCGAACCGTTTGCCGTCTGCGCACAGGTGCCCCATGCCCTGCGCCTGGCCTTGGGGTCGGTGTCGATGACGGCGTTACACCAGGCGTTGATCACGGTGCGCAAGGTGGTGCAATGGTGAGCCGCGGCTGAACGGCTCACCGGCGAGGATCAGTATTTATAAGCCTGGCGACCGATCAGCAGCCATTTGCCTTGCTGCTTCTGCCAGACCTGGAAGTTGTCGATATCGGTCGGCACCTCCACGCCACTGTTCACCGCCAGGGCGTGAAAGTGGTTGCGCACCAGCGCGGTGTCGCCGTTCAGGGTGATGGTCTGGTTTTGCATTTCCAGGGTCTTGAACGCGCTGGTATGGCTTTCCAGATCTGCGATGAACTGTGCCTTGTTCTGCACCTTACCGCTGGAGTGGCCGTAGGTGAGGGTGTCCGAGGTCAGCGCTTGCAGTTGCTTGAGATCCAGGTGCAACATGGCCTGGGTCAGTTGATCGACCGCCTGGGCCACATCCTTCTCGGCGGGAGCCGGCGCGGCTGTGACGTAGCCGCAGAACAGGCACAGGAAAGCGATCAGCACTTTGAAGTTGGGCATGGGTGTTTCCTTGTTTTTGTGGGTGTAAATACGACGAGGTACGTCGTCGTACAACCATGCATTAAGTGCGAGGGAGAAGGAAAGTGAAATTTTGCAGTGATCTGATCGCCTTTGCGGTCATGTGGGTGACCAGCATCCCCACTCGCGAGGCATAAAATGGATTTTGACTGGCACAGTGGCGTTATCACCCGTGCTACACCCGTAACCCCAAGCTACAGGAATACCCAGAACGTGCGCCGCTTCATGCTTGAGCACTGCGGCCCGGCGTTCAAGTTCAACCGTCCATTCATGGCCTGGATACGCAATGGCGTGCCCAAGACGCTGGGCGATGTGGTGGACGAGTGGCAGCGTCGCGCTGCTTGAGGTGAATACAGCACCCGTGTGGGAGGGGGCCTGCCCTGGTACCACTCGATTAACGTACAGCGCCCACTGCAGGAGCGAGCTTGCTCGCGAAAAACGTCAACAATAACGCGTGCTTCCTGAATGAACGCGGTGCCTGTGAATTTTTCGCGAGCAAGCTCGCTCCTACACAACGCTGCAGCGCCCACCCGTAACCACGATGCGAAGCGAGTCGCTGTTGATCTCAGGCGCCCCGTCAAACCACGCTGGCCGCAGAGAGGGCACACCGCCATCGGGGGCAAGCCCCCTCCCACATTTGGACCTCGGAGCATCAGCTGGATACACGTTGCCTGTTAGGCTTGCAGCGGCGGTGTGCGCGGCGGGATTACGCGTTTGTTGCCAGTGGCTTCAAACGCCGCGGCAAAGCGCAGCAGCGCCGAATCGTTATAGGCCCGCCCGGCAAACGTCAGCCCGACCGGCATGCCGATGTCCGCCATCACGCCCATCGGTACAGTGACGGTGGGCACGCCGAGGTGGCGGATGGCAAGGTTACCGTTGGCCACCCATACGCCATTGCTCCAGGCAATATCGGCAGAGGCTTCGTTGACATCCGCATCGGCGGGGCCGACATCAGCCACCGTCGGGAACAGCACTGCGTCGAGGCCCAGGGTCTCCATCCAGTCTTCCAGGTCCAGGCGACGGGTTTGCTCAAGACCGCGCAAGCCATCGGGTAAGGTGCCGATCTCGTTCCACGGCGTGATGCCGCGCTGGGCCATGCGCACGTATTCGTCCATGCCGGCGGCCAGGTCGTCTTCGCGGTTGGGCAGGGTGCCGGGGTCGTGGGGGAAAATTTTCGCGCCATCGACATCCGCCAGGCGGTTCAGGGCCGGGTCGCCGTTGGCGCGCAGGAAATCATCAAAAGCCCAGGCCGAGAGTTCCCATAACTCATCGTGCAGAAATTGCCTGGACACCAGGCCACGGGTGAACACCGTGGGCGCGCCGGGGCGGTCGCCTTCGCAATTGGACACCAAGGGGAAATCCACCTCGATGACTTCGGCGCCGGCGGCTTCCAGGGCCTGGCGCGCGGCCTGCCACAGCTCGATCACCGAGGCGCGGGTGTGGATCTTTTGGCCGGTCGGCCCACCGATTCCCGGTTTTTCGCTGGTGCCGGCCTCGGGGTCGGCGTTGATGTACATGCGCGGCACGCCGAAGCGTTTGCCGGCGAGGGCCGTGCTGCCCTCTGCGAGTTCGGCATAAGACGCCGGGCGTACCGAGCTGACGCTGGGGATCGGCACCCAGGGCTGCAGGCGCCACAGGTCGCCGCGGGTGTCGGGGTCGTCGGCGACCACCACGTCGAGCACTTCCAACAAGTCGGCCATGGTGCGCGCATAGGGCACCACCACGTCCATGGTCGGGGTCAGCGGCCAGTTGCCGCGCACCGAAATCACCCCACGCGAAGGCGTGTACGCACACAAGCCGTTATTGGAGGCCGGGCCGCGACCGCTCGACCAGGTTTCTTCGGCCAGGCCAAACGCGGCGAAGCTTGCCGCTGTCGCCGTGCCGGCGCCGTTGGACGACCCCGAGGCGAACGGTGCGGTCAGGTAAGCGGCGTTGTACGGGCTTTCGGCACGGCCATATACACCCCGTTGCATGCCGCCGTTGGCCATGGGCGGCATATTGGTCTTGCCCAGGCAGATGGCACCGCCGGCGCGCAAGCGCTCAATGGTGAAGGCATCGCGCTGGGCGATCAGCCTGGCGAATGCCGGGCTGCCGGACGCGGCGGTGAGGCCCTTGACCAGGTAACTGTCCTTGGCGGTATAGGGAATGCCATCCAGCGGCCCCAGGGTCTGGCCTTGTGCCCGGCGTGCATCGGACGCTTGGGCTTCCTTCAAGGCTTCGCGATTGCGCACCACCACGGCGTTCAGCGCAGTAGCGGTCTGCGGGCCGTCATAGGCCTCGATCCGCGCCAGGTAGGCGCGGACCAGTTCAACGGCAGTGGTGTGGCCGGATTCAAGCGCAGCGCGCAATTGGGCAATGGAGACTTCGGTAACTTGCATCACGTTTTTTCGCCGCCTTCAAATGGGGGTATGGCGGCAGTCTACGTACAGATATTTGCCAGTGCCAGCTTACCGCTAAGGTAAGCGGCCTGATCATCCACATTGCGCTCCAAAGAGGAGAAACATACCAATGTGGGAGGGGGCTTGCCCCCGATGGCGGTGTTTCAGTCAAGTAGATGTCGACTGACACATCGCTATCGGGGGCAAGCCCCCTCCCACATTGTTCAAGTGTGCACCCACTGGTCAGCGGCAGGCTCAGACGCCTTTGGTCGCGGGCAAAAAGATCGTCAGGATACCCGCCAACGGCAGGAACGAGCAGAGCTTGTAGACGTATTCGATACCGTGGTGATCCGCGAGCAAGCCCAGCAACGCCGCGCCGATTCCGCTGAAACCGAACATCAGGCCGAAGAATATCCCGGCGATCATGCCGACATTACCCGGCACCAGCTCCTGGGCGAATACCACGATGGCCGAGAACGCCGAGGCGATGATAAAACCGATGATCACGCTGAGCACGGCGGTCCAGAACAGGTCGACGTAGGGCAGGGCGAGGGTGAACGGCGCGGCGCCGAGAATCGAAAACCAGATGACTTTCTTGCGGCCGATCCTGTCGCCGATCGGCCCGCCAGCGAAGGTGCCCACGGCCACCGCGCCGAGGAACAGGAACAGGTACATCTGGGAGCTGGCGACCGACAGCTGGAATTTTTCGATCAGGTAGAACGTAAAGTAGCTGGTCAGGCTGGTCATGTACCAGTATTTGGAGAACACCAACAGCGCCAGTACCACCAGGGCAAAGGTCACGCGGCCTTTGGACAAGCCGTGGGTCGGCTGACTGCCTTGCTTGAGCTTGAACAGGTTGAGGTGGTGACGGTACCAGCGGCTCAAACCGTACAGCACCCCGATTGCGAACACCGCGAACAGGCCGAACCAGGCGATATGGGACTGGCCGTAGGGAATGATGATGGCCGCCGCCAGCAACGGGCCGAAGGCGCTGCCGGTGTTGCCGCCGACCTGGAACGTCGATTGCGCCAAACCGTAGCGGCCGCCGGAGGCCAGGCGTGCCACGCGGGATGTTTCCGGGTGAAACGTCGATGAGCCGACACCCACCAGCGCCGCCGCCAGCAGGATCGCCGGGAAGCTGCCGACAAATGCCAGCATCAGGATGCCGATCAAGGTGCAGACCATACCCGCCGGCAACAGCCAGGGCTTGGGGTGACGGTCGGTGTGATAGCCGATCCACGGTTGCAGCAGGGATGCGGTCAGTTGGAAGGTCAGGGTGATCAGGCCGACCTGGGTAAACGTCAGGCCATAGTTGGCCTTGAGCATCGGGTAGATCGACGGCAGCACGGCCTGGATCAAGTCATTGATCAGGTGCGCCAGGGCACAGGCGCCGAGCACGCGCATGACCAGCGGGCTTATCTGGGGCGTAGTGGTTGCAGCGGCGGGTGTCGCGGTGAGGGTCGACATTCATGCATTCCATACAAGGCAGCTAACAGAGGCAGACAGTACTTGAGCTGACGGCCCATTTCTAATTGTTTCGGGCACTATGCTAGAGTCGACAAAAATGCCTGTCTCGCGAAATTCGGGCAGAAAACATCGCAAAAAGGGCGAAACCATCAAATCCCTCGACGAATTCCTAAACGAGATCGATGAAGGCGATTGGGCCGTCATCAGCTCGGCCACTGATTATCCGCAAAACTGGGTGATTCCCGAACACAGTCACAACAAACATCAGCTGCTCTACGCTATCGAGGGCGTGATGGTGGTGCATTCGGCGCTGAACCAATGGACGGTGCCGCCCAATCGGGGCTTCTGGATGCCCTGTGGGCATGTGCATGCGCTGCGCTGTGTGGGCACGTTGAAAATGCGCAGCGTCTTCGTGCGCCCGGACAGCTTTGCGAACCTGCCGACCGAGCCGAAGACGGTGACGGTTTCGCCGTTGCTCGGGGAATTGATCAAAGCCTCGGTCAGCTTGAAACCGCCGTATGCCGAGAACTCGCGCGACGCCAGGATCATGCGCCTGATGCTGGATGAG
Organism: Pseudomonas sp. 37 R 15; assembly: GCF_900004865.1. Taxonomy (NCBI): domain Bacteria; kingdom Pseudomonadati; phylum Pseudomonadota; class Gammaproteobacteria; order Pseudomonadales; family Pseudomonadaceae; genus Pseudomonas; species Pseudomonas sp. 37 R 15. Next base: position 20,862 of record NZ_CVTV01000024.1, read on the forward strand.
CTGGCGATCCTGCCTGCGCTGCCACTATCCCTGCCGCAGCCCGCCGACCCGCGTATCAACCGCATCTGCCTGACCTTGCAGCAAGACCCGGGTGATGCGTCCACGGTCGCCGATTGGAGCGCGCGCCTGGACCTGGATCAAACGACCATCCAGCGCCTGTTTCGTCGCGAAACCGGCATGACCTTCGGCCAGTGGCGCCAACAGGCACGCTTGCTGTTGGCGCTGGAGCGCATCGCAGTGGGCGAGAAGATTATCGATGTGGCCCTCGAGTTGGGCTATGACAGCCCGAGCGCCTTTACCAGCATGTTCAAGAAACAGTTTGGCAAGACGCCGAGTCATTTCTTCAAGTAGCACTGTTGACAACACGAGCATGCAGTGGGCGACGTGATGCCAGGTAGGCCAGCAACGTGGCGGCCACCAGCAATCCTGCGCTGAGCTCAAAGGTTGCCCGGTAGCCGCTCAGGTCGAAGGCCGCGCCGCCGACCGTGGCGCCCGCGGCAATCGCCGATTGGATAATGGCAACCATCAACCCGCCGCCGGCCTCGGCGTCATCCGGCAAGGTTCTCGACAACCATGTCCACCAGCCCACCGGTGCGGCGGTCGCCACCAGGCCCCAGCTGCCCAGCAATACAGCGGTCATGTGGGTTGATTCGCCGAACTCCAGCAATCCGAGCGCGATGCCTGCCATGATCAGCGGGATGGCAATCAGCGTCGGGTACAGGTTGTGCTTGAGCAAGCGTTCAATCAGGAACGTCCCCGCCAGACCTGCCAGGCCGAGCACCAGCAGCATCAACGAGAGTGTGGACACCTCGACCCTGGTGACACTTTCCAGGAACGGGCGCAGATAGGTGAACAGCATGAACTGGCCCATGAAGAACAGGCTGATGGCCGCCATGCCCAATGCCAGCGTTGGGTTTTTCATCAAGCGCAGTGCATTGCCGGTTTTTGCCTCGGCCCGGTTTTTCAGGGTGGGCAGGCTCATCAGCAGCCATAGCCATGCGATCACGGCCACTGGCACTACACAGAAAAACGCGCCGCGCCAGCCGATGATCCCGCCGAGAAAGCTGCCCAGCGGCGCCGCAATCACCGTTGCCAGCGCATTGCCGCCGTTGACGATGGCCAAGGCACGTGGCACCTGAGGCTCTGGTACCAGGCGCATCGCCGTGGCCGCCGAGAGTGACCAGAAGCCGCCAATCGCCACGCCAATCAACGCGCGCCCAAGCATGAACACCAGGTAATTGGGGGCGAATGCCACCACGCTGCCTGAGACGATCATCAGCAGCGTCAGTGCCATCAGCAGGCGTTTGCGATCCACACGCGCGGCAATCGAGGCGATCACCAGGCTGGTGAGCAGGGCAAACAACCCGGACACCGAAATGCCCTGGCCGGCCTGGCCTTGGGTGATATGCAGGTCAGCGGCCAGTGGGGTCAGCAGGCTGACCGGCATGAACTCGGACGCGACCAGGGCGAATGCCGCCAGCGACATGGCCAGTACGGCGCCCCAGCGTTGGGGGTGAGGGGAGGCCGGGATCATTTCAAATGGCTCTGGAAGAAAGTGGTGAGTGTGGCGAATGGGATCAGGTCGACCCGGTCATAGAGATCGACGTGCCCCGCATTCGGGATGATCAGCAATTGCTTGGGCTCGGCAGCGCGCTCAAAGGCGTCTTCGCTGCATTCACGGGAATGCGCGTCGGCCCCGGCAATCAACAACAGTGGACGTGGTGTTCGGCCATTTTGGTGGCGTAGAGGTTAGCGCTTTGTTGCCTGACGGCGCCCATTGGATGACCGACGACAATGGCCGGGTTCTTTGAACCAGCAACCCGATTTTTTGGCGCAAACAACGTGCCCGCGACCTGCATCCCATATTGGTTATTGAAGGTGACGTTCTCGGCGGTCACCTTATCGCTTGTGTAGAAGTTATCAGCACCGTTGGACATATCGGCTCCTGATGAGGACAGGGAGGTCACCAGCAAACCCAGAGCAAGCAGAAGGCGTTTCATCGGGAAGTTCCTTGCGAAGTGTCCGAGCATTTTCCCGGTGCCAGCAGAGCTTCTGTAGTGCATTTGAACGGATTACTTGCCTGATCCTCTGAGTTTCATGCTGTGGCGCAGACGTCGGTAGCCGGTGCGGGTACAGTCCTGTCAAGACATTCATTGATGCATTGGAAGGGCCCGCCATGACGATCAATCCACCGGCGCTGGACACGCTGATCCAGTCCATTGACTCGCGCATCCAGGCGCCAGGGGATTGCCCAATGCCGATACCCGGCCTGGGCTTCTATCGGCGTGAACGGCCGGCCGCACCGGTGGTGTGCATGGTCGAACCGAGCATCGTGCTGGTGGTGCAGGGCAAGAAACAGTTGTGGGTCGGCGGTGAGGGCTATCCCTACGACACGTCACGATTTCTGGTGACTTCGCTGGATATCCCGGCCAACTCCGAAGTGCTGGCCGCCAGCGCCGAGCAGCCGTGCCTGGGGCTGACGTTCAAACTCGACCTGCGCATGCTGGCCGAGCTGATCGCCCAGGGCGACCTGCCGCCCACGCGTGAGCGCGCGATGATGAAGGGCGTTGGCATCGGCTCGGTGACGGGTGGCATGCTGGCGGCCTTCGCGCGCCTGGTAGCGCTGCTCGATGAGCCCGAAGCGATAGCGGTATTGGCGCCGTTGATCCAGCGCGAGATTCACTACCGCTTATTGCAGAGCGACCAGGCCGGCCGGCTGCGCCAGATCTGCTCGGTGGACGGGCAGGGCTATCGGATCGCCAAGGCCATCGATTGGCTGAAACTGAATTTCGATAGCGCATTGCGTGTGGAAGAACTGGCGGCGCGCGTGCAAATGAGCGCGGCAACCTTTCATCATCACTTTCGGCAACTGACCTCGATGAGCCCGTTGCAGTATCAGAAATGGCTGCGCTTGAACGAGGCTCGACGATTGATGTTGAACGAGCACCAGGACGTGTCCAGTGCCGCGTTCAAGGTTGGCTATGAAAGCCCGTCGCAGTTCAGCCGTGAGTACAGTCGGCTGTTTGGCGTGCCACCCAGGCGCGACATCGCTGCGCTGCGGGGCGGGGCAGCTGTCACTGATCTGCCGGGGCCAGGTTAGCGTAGAAGATGCACCCGATCAGTCGGGCAAACAGGCTCAGGGTTTCCGGCAGGTTGGGATCGTCGAACAGCGTGGCGCGTGAATCGAGCGCACACAGCGCACCGAACAGGCGCCCGTCGGGCAGGAAAATCGGCGCACCGGCATAGCTTTCGATCGCGTATTGCTTGACCACCGGGCGCGAGGCAAAGCGGCCGTCGACGCTGATTTGCGGCACGAACAGAGTTTGGGGATTGACGCAGAATTCACTGCACAGGGTGGTTTCCAGGTCGAGTACGTCGTCGACGTGGATGCCCATTTGCATAGGGTCGTAGGCCGAGCAGACCACCCACTCCAGGTCGGTGAATTTGGCGATGCCGGCAAAGCGCATGCCGGTCAGGCGGGTGACCAGCTTGAGAATATTGGTGCTCGCTTCGATTTCGGCGATGGCCGCGCGTTCATCGGCGCTCAGCAGCGATTGTGCGTAGTTGACGCTTGGAACCATGTGATCACTCCAATGTGCGTGGCCGCGGGCCGCGACCACGCACAGTCAGGTCTTAATTAATCCGCGGGTGCTGCTGCACCAGGTTTTCGCGCTTGGCCTGGAGGGCTGCAATTTCGGCATCGATGTCCTCGATCTTCTGCTCGATATTGTCATGATGCTCCTGCAGCAATTCCTTGGCTTCTTCCATATCGGAAGCTGCCGGGGCCGCGCCGCGCAGTGGCTTATTGGCGGTTTCCTTCATGGTCAGGCCGGTAACCAGGCCCACCACGGCGAATACCATCAAGTAATAAGCCGGCATGTACAGGTCGTTGGTGCTTTCCACCAGCCACGCCACTGCGGTGGGCGTGACGCCGGCAATCAGCACCGAGACGTTGAACGCGCTGGCCAATGCACTGTAGCGCAGATGTGTCGGAAACATAGCGGGCAGCGTGGAGGCCATCACGCCGATAAAGAAGTTCAGCACGATCGCCAGGATCAGCAGGCCGCTGAAGATCAGCCCGGTCTTGCCGCTGGTAATCAGCATGAACGCCGGGATGGACAGGCACAGCAGGCCGATGCTGCCGGCGATGATGAACGGCTTGCGCCCGATCTTGTCGCTGACAAAACCGATGAACGGTTGCACGAACAGCATGCCGACCATGATCGCGATGATGATCAGCACGCCGCTGTTTTCGGCGTAATGCAGGTTGTGCGACAGGTAGCTGGGCATGTACGTGAGCAGCATGTAGTAGGTCACGTTGGTGGCCGCGACGATACCGATGCAGGTCAGCAGGCTGCGCCAGTGCTTGGTGGCGATCTCTTTGAACGACACCTTGGGGCCATGGCTGAGACCTTCGCGGTCACCCTGTTCGAGCTTGTCGACATGCTGCTGGAACGCCGGGGTTTCTTCCAGGGCGTGGCGCAGGTACAGGCCGATGATGCCCAGCGGCAGCGCCAGGAAGAACGGCAGGCGCCAGCCCCAGGCCTCGAATTCCGCCTCGCCGAGCACCGTGGAAATCAGAACCACCACGCCCGCACCCAGTACGAAGCCGGCAATCGAGCCGAAATCCAACCAACTGCCCAAAAAGCCGCGCTTGCGGTCCGGGGCATATTCGGCGACGAAAATCGACGCGCCGGTGTATTCGCCGCCCACCGAGAAGCCCTGGGCCATTTTGCACAGCAGCAACAGGATCGGCGCCCAGATACCAATGGACGCGTAGCCGGGAATCAGGCCGATGGCGAAGGTGCTCAGGGACATGATCACGATAGTGGCGGCGAGGACTTTCTGCCGCCCGTATTTGTCACCCAGGGCGCCGAAGAACAAGCCACCCAGTGGGCGGATCAGGAAGGGGACGGAGAACGTGGCCAGTGCAGCGATCATTTGTACGCTGGGGGACGCGTCCGGGAAGAACACCTTGCCCAGCACATAGGCGACAAACCCATAGACGCCAAAGTCGAACCATTCCATGGCGTTGCCCAATGCGGCGGCGGTGATCGCCTTGCGCATCTTGTTATCGTCGACAATGGTGATGTCGTTCAATCCGATCGGACTGACGCGTTTCTTACGTAATTTCATGCGGGCCACTCTAGAAGCTGAACGGGGAGGTGCCATCGTGGCGATGGCACCGCTCTGTCACTTCAGATACAAGCGGACACGAAATAATTCACCCTTCGGCAGATTTTTTCTCACGGCGGGCACCGCATGCGTCAGCAGCGCCGCGAAAATGTGCGCGCTGTGCTGGGCAATCCAGCGTTGCACAGCGCCTGGCAAAGCCACCCATTTTGACCCTGCAAACCCGCCCGTATCCACCAAGCAATTAATCACCTGTCCAGAAATATTCTCGCTACAATCCGCCGCTTTGCCACCCGGCCCGGGCTGTCAAACCGCGAGAAACCCCATGCTCACTGGTAGCTACACCACCTCCCTTGTCGTGATGTCCCTGTGTGTCGCCATCCTGGCGTCCTACACCGCGCTGGACCTGGCGGGCCGGATCGCCACCGCCCAGGGACGTACGGTTTATCTATGGATCACCGGGGGTGCCGTGGCGATGGGCGTAGGGGTGTGGTCGATGCACTTTATCGGCATGCTGGCCCTGCGCCTGCCGTTCGCCCTCGGTTTCGACTTGGACCTTACCGCGCTGTCATTGCTGATTGCCGTGTTATCCAGCGGGTTTGCGTTATGGCTGGTCAGCCAGCCGCGCCTGACGGCCTGGCAACTGGCATTCGGCGCGTTGGTCATGGGCGCGGGCATCGCCAGCATGCACTACACCGGTATGGCCGCGATGCGCATGACGCCGGGCATTGATTACGATCCCGCATTGTTCGGCGCATCGTTATTGATCGCGGTGCTGGCTTGCGGCGCGGCGCTGTGGATCGCCTTCAACCTGCGCCGCAATACGCCTTATGTGCGCCTGGCGCGCAGTGGCGCGGCGGTGGTGATGGGCGTGGCTATCGTCGGCATGCATTACACCGGCATGGCCGCCGCGCGTTTTGCCGACGACAGCTTCTGCACCGCCGCACAGACCGGCTTGAGCGGCAAGGGCCTGGATAACCTGGTGCTGGTGACTTCGTTGGCGGTGCTGGTCATCGCCCTGTTGACCTCGCTGCTCGACGCCCGGCTGGAAGCGCGTACCGCCGTGCTGGCTGACTCCCTGACCCTGGCCAACCAGGAACTGACCCACCTGGCCCTGCACGACATGCTCACCGGCCTGCCCAATCGCACGCTGCTGGCAGACCGAATTCAACAAGGTATCCAGGCGGTGAAGGAGCAGGGCGGTTGCTTTGCGCTGATGTTTATCGACCTGGATGGCTTCAAGCCGGTCAACGATGCCTTTGGTCACCACATGGGTGACCAGTTGCTGCGCGAGGTCGGCCTGCGCTTGCGCGAGGACCTGCGCAGCCAGGACACCTTGGCGCGCATCGGCGGTGACGAGTTTGTATTGATGGTGCAACTGACCCAGCCGGACGACGCCATGGGCCTGGCCGAACGCCAGGTCGGCCTGATCAACCGTGCATTCACGGTCGCCGAGCACGAGCTGAAAATCTCCGCCAGCATCGGCATTGCCATCTTCCCGGGCAACGGTAGCAACCCCCACGAGCTGTTGATGAATGCCGATGCGGCGATGTACCACGCCAAGGGCATGGGCAAGAACGGCTACCGGTTCTTCGATGTGTCGATGAACACCAACGCGCGCAAACAGCTGCAGTTATTGCAGGACCTGCGCAACGCTCTGGACAACGCGCAATTTCGTTTGTACTACCAGCCCAAGTTCGACGCGATCAGCGGGGTTGCGGTAGGGGCAGAGGCGCTGTTGCGCTGGGAGCATCCACAGCAAGGCCTGTTGCTGCCGGCCACGTTCATTGAACTGGCGGAAAAAACCGGGCTGATCATTCCCATCGGCGAGTGGGTACTCGATGAAGCCTGTCGCCAGATGCGCCTGTGGTACGCCCAGGGCTACGAAGACTGGCGCATTGCGGTGAACCTGTCGGCGTTGCAGTTCTGCCACGCCGGGCTGGTCGCCAGCGTGGCCGCCGCCCTTGAGCGGCACCAATTGCCGGCCAACAGCCTGACCCTGGAGATCACCGAAACCACCGCCATGAGCGATGCAGACGCGAGCATGACGGTGTTGCAACGGCTCTCGGACATGGGCGTCGACCTGTCCATCGATGACTTCGGCACCGGCTATTCCAGCCTGATGTACCTCAAGCGCCTGCCGGCCAATGAGCTGAAGATCGACCGTGGTTTCGTGCGCGACCTGGAGCACGACAGCGACGACGCCGCCATCGTGTCGGCCATCGTTGCGCTGGGCCAGGCCCTGGGTTTGCGGATCGTCGCCGAAGGCGTGGAAACCGATGCGCAGCAGCGCTTCCTGACCCGCCTGGGCTGTAACTCGCTGCAAGGCTATCTGCTGGGCCATCCGCTGCCGGCCGACGGGTTCATGGCCGACATCCAGCGCGCCCAGGGCGCGCAGGCGCCTGACAAGGGCCGTGCGTAACGAGTCATAGGGCAAAAGCGCGCACCTAGTGATGCTTGGTTAGCGTGATTCTCTCCACCAGCTCAGTTATTCTTTCTCGCAAATCAAGGATGTCGAGGTTGGCATTCTTGGCGCATATATAGTTGGCAATTTTAACTTTGTCGGCTTTTTTGAATAAGACGTCATCTGTTCGCGTGAAATACAGCGGATGGACAAAAGCGTTGGATGCTGGCCGGTCTTTGAATGTTGAGGCGTAGGTGCTCTTCAAGGCATCCAGTACGCTCTCCGGGTCCAAGTAGTTTTCAATTTCTCTACCGGCGGTGATCCAGCATAAGTCGCTATGGGTTTCGTACTGATTATTCTCGAGCGTCTGTTGAATCCTGGTTTTGGTGAGGTTGATGGGGTCGTCTGCCGTTTTTTTGTCGCTGTCGATAACAAAGGCCAAGTGGCGATTGAGTTTTTTAACATCGATCAGGGCTTTGATATCTTCGCTTGCGTCCTCCGCTTCATCTGCGCTGAGGTGGCTTAAAAGTCTTCCGCCATAAAACATGATGGAGTAGTCAATGCCTTCCTTGATCTCGATGTTGTGTTCGGCGGTGTAGTGCTTTATCCAGTGTTTCAAGTAGATTCGGTCCGATGGGCCTTCTACCCATATCACAAAATTTGACTGAAGTATGTCAGATGCTTTATAGCCGAGGTTCTGAATGGCGCTGAATTTTGATGAGGCGCAGAACGCATGGGAAATAGAGGTCTCGTCAGTCGCGGAGTACGAGCCGTCTTGATGCAGTGTCTTCTGGGTCCTGACATGAAAGACCGAGGCGTTACTCATGTCCATAATCGAGGCGGAGTGAGTCGCGATAAAATATTGATTTGTCGTTTCGTCGAGGAGGTATTGCATTAGCCTGCGCTGCAATGTGGGGTGCAAATGAAGCTCGGGCTCTTCAATACAGATGATTTGATGCTCCATTAAAGTGCAGGAGGCGGCGATGATGATAATCTCGTGCAAGCCCGTCCCTAGCAGATGCAAGGGAAGCATTTTGCCATCGATTTTCACCGATATATTCAGCTTGTGTGAGATATGGATCTGCGCCGAGTCGTTGCGAAGCACAGATTTTAAAAGCTTGTTTAGTTTGTTGAAGTCGGCGTGGGTTTCCAGTCCATGCGTGTCGGGGAGCTGAAGCTCAAAGATTTTATTTATAAGGCCTGCGCCGGAGTGTTGGTCGGTGACGCTTTCGTCTTTGGTTATCTTTCGCAGCGCGGGAATAAGTATGGGTTGTTTTTTTATTTTTACATTGACGCCTTCAAGCAGACGTTCCATCCAACGCTCAACCGTATTGTGCTGGCCGGGCGTGTGGTCTTTCCCGTAGGATGCCTTCACGATGTCATGGATGCGCTGCGCGACAGTTTCTGGAATGCTGGCGGCCGCGGTATTGATATTGGTTTGTAAGGGCCGTCGTGTGTTGTTGTCAGTTTTATAGGGGCTGACCCACACCCATCCGTTGTCACTCAAGGGCGCGAGGAGTTGCTTGCAGGTGGCGATAAAGTCTGGGTGGCTGGAATGTTCTGAAAGGCTGGAACTGGAGGTTGATGTAAACTCCAGGAGTTCACGCACGGAACAGCCGACACCCAGTGAAGGGTGCGCGTTGTTGGTGTTGATATTAATGTCCAGACCCGACAACTTCAGGAAGGGATCTTTGTCGCTACGTCTCGAGGGCGGGTCAAGGTGCCTGCCATGTTCCGATATGAAGTTGAGAATTATAGATTTGCCTGAGTTGTTCTCACCCACAAAGAAATTGAATCTGCCAAAGGGTGCCATCTTTTGCAGGGTGTTGCCCACGCCTCTGTAGTTAGACAGTGCCAATCCTTTTAGAATAATCGGGTCGTTCATCCTTACCTCCATGTTAGCGACGATAGCTGGCATGCCGCGCGGGCACGCGGGCAGTAGAAGAAGCCAGGGTTTCGACTTTATTAGGGGTAAGGGCGAAAAGCCACTATTCGTTATCAAAACGAGCGCACAATCCGCCCCAGCGTCTCCATCGCCTTCTCCGATGCTTCGGTCCACGGGCTACCGTAGTTCAAGCGGATGCAGTTGCGAAAGCGTCGGGTCGCCGAAAAGATCGGCCCCGGTGCGATGCTGATGCCTTGCGCCAGGGCCATCTGGAACAGCTTCAATGAATCGGTTTGCTCCGGCAGTTCCAGCCACAGGAAATACCCGCCGGCCGGCTGGCTGACGCGGGTCTGCGCCGGGAAGTAACGGGCGATGGCGGCGAGCATCGCGCTTTGCTGTTCTTCCAGGGCGTAGCGCAGTTTGCGCAGGTGCCGATCGTAGCCGCCGTGTTGCAGGTAGTCGGCAATCGCGGCCTGGGCCGGCATCGACGGGCACAGCGATGTCATCAGTTTCAGGCGCTCGACCTTCTGCGCGAAGCGACCGGCCGCCACCCAGCCAACGCGGTAACCTGGCGCCAGGCTCTTGGCAAAGGAGCCGCAGTGCATCACCAGCCCCTCGGTGTCGAAGGCCTTGGCTGGTTTCGGCGCGTGTTGCCCGTAGTACAGCTCGGCATACACATCGTCTTCGATCAGCGGTACCTGGTGGCCGCGCAGCAGTTCCACCAGTGCCTGTTTTTTTTCTTCCGGTACCGTCGCGCCCATCGGGTTCTGGAAGCTGGTCATGGTCCAGCAGGCTTTGATCGGGTAACGCGATAGGCTTTGCGCGAGGGCGTTGAGGTCGATGCCGTCGCGCGGATGCACGGGGATTTCCACAGCCTTGAGTTTCAAGCGCTCGAGCACTTGCAGGCAGGCATAAAACGCCGGGGCCTCGATCGCCACCAGGTCGCCGGGCTCGGTCACGGCTTGCAGGCACAGGTTCAGCGCTTCGAGGGCGCCATTGGTGATCAGCAGTTCTTCCATGGGCAGCATCAGGCCGCCGACCATGTAGCGCAGCGCAATCTGGCGGCGCAGTTGCGGGTTGCCGGGAGACATGTCGGTGACCACCAGGCGCGGGTCCATCTCGCGGCTGGCACTGGCCAGGGAGCGGGCCAGGCGCGGCAGCGGGAACAGCATCGGGCTGGGGAAGGCCGAACCGAAGGGCACGGTGTTCGGGTCCTTGATCGAATCCAGCACTGAGAACACCAGCTCACTCACATCGACTTCGGTGGACTCGTGCACCTGCTCGCTCACCACCGGCTCGGAGAACGGGCTGGGCGCGTGGGCATTGACGAAGTAGCCGGAGCGCGGCCGCGCGCGGATCAGGCCGCGTCGCTCCAGCAGGTAGTAGGCCTGGAATACCGTGGACGGGCTGACGCCGTAAGTCTGGCTGGCGTAGCGCACCGAGGGCACGCGCTGGCCGGGGCCAAGCACGCCCGAGCGGATCAGTTCTGCGATGTCATCGGCGAATTTTTCGTAGCGTTTCATGGGGAGCCTTGAACAGTTTTCAGTGTATGCGCCGGGCCAATGTGGGAGGGGGCTTGCCCCCTCCCACATTGGCACTCTATACATTCAGGGGATTATCAGCGGTTCAGTGGTGCGACGAAACGGCTGTCGGCAACGCTGTAAATCCACGGCTCATCCACATCCATCACCTTGAAGCGCAAGGTCTGCGAGCTGCTTGCCGGTGTGTCCGCCAGCAGCGCTACCGAGACAGGCACATTCACGATTTCCCCCGGCGCCAGGCTGATTCGGGTTTCGCCCTGCAACCGGAAACCTTCGGCGTCCACCAGCGCCAGGCGATAATCCTGGTGCTGCTGAGTCTTGTTGATGACCTTGAGGCTGTAGATGTTTTCGATCAAGCCCTCGCTGTTCTCGCGGAACAGGCCCCGGTCCTTGGTCACGTCCAGCGAGACCATCGGCCGTTCGACCAGGGCCAGCACCAACGCGGCTATCATGACCAGCAGCACGGCACTGTATCCGATCAGGCGCGGCCGTAGCAGCCGGGTCTTGCCACCTTGCAGTTGATGTTCGCTGGTATAGCTCACCAGGCCACGGGCATAACCCATTTTGTCCATGATCGAATCGCACGCGTCGATGCACGCCGCGCAACCGATGCATGCCATTTGCAGGCCGTCGCGGATATCGATGCCGGTGGGGCACACTTGCACGCACAGCTGGCAGTCGATGCAATCGCCGAGGCCGACATCCGCCGATTTGACCTCGCGTCTACGCGGGCCACGGCGCTCGCCACGGGCGCCGTCATAGGCAACGGCCAGGGTATCCTTATCGAACATCACGCTTTGGAAGCGCGCGTAAGGGCACATGTGCATGCACACCGCTTCGCGCAGCCAGCCGGCGTTGAGGTAGGTGGCGGCGGTAAAGAACAGCACCCAGAACAGACTGACGCCGCCCAGTTGCCAGGTCAGCAGTTCCGCGGCCAACGGGCGGATGGGCGTGAAATAGCCGACAAAGGTCAGCCCGGTCAGCACGCTGATGCCCAGCCACAGTGTGTGTTTGGCCGAACGCCGTGCCAGCTTGTTCAGGCCCCACGGCGCGGCGTGCAATTTGATGCGTTGGTTACGCTCGCCTTCGCTGATTTTTTCGCACCACATGAACAGCCAGGTGAACACGCTTTGCGGGCAGGTGTAACCACACCACACACGGCCGGCGAACACCGTGACCGCAAACAGGCCAAAGGCGCAGATGATCAGCAGTGCCGACAACAGGATGAAGTCCTGGGGCCAGAACGTTGCGCCGAAAATATGGAATTTGCTCTCGGCCAGATCCCACAGTACTGCCTGGCGCCCGCCCCAGTTCAGCCACACGGTGCCGAAAAAAGCGAGGAACAGCAAAGCGCCACCGCTCATGCGCAAGGTGCGGTAAAGGCCGGTGAAGCTGCGGGTATGGATCAGGTTATCGCGGGATGCGGCCTTCACCTTCTTCGGATGAATGGGCTCAAAAGTTTCCACGGTGGGGATTCGTTCGCTCATGGTCATTCGCTCATCAGCCTCCATCAGGCGGATGAACTATGCGCGGCGTGCTGTTTGCGTAACAGACTCAGGTTGGCGGTTAAAAAGCGGATCAGATGGGCAATCCGGGCCTTGATGCGAGACCTTGCAGGCGCGAACTTGCTCGCGAAAAACTCACAGGCACCGCCTTCATTCAGAAAGCACGCGTTATCGTTGACGTTTTTCGCGAGCAAGCTCGCTCCTACAGAGGCATCAGGGCATACAGATCAATTAAATGACCGAACCCGGTTCGTCGGCCTTCACATGCTGACGCCCGTCATGGGCGCCGGCGACGGTCAGTGCATCGGCCTCGGCCTCGGTGATGTAGATCCGTTCAGCCGCCAGTTCCACGTACGACATGGACTTCTCGGTATCGGTCACGACAGTGACGCGGGTCGCGGGCACACTCTGTTCCTGGCCATTGTCATTAAGCGTGAAATAGCACAGTTGGTTGTCGATACGGATAGGCATACCGGTCTCCTTTTCATGGGCTCTGATCATTTAGGAGCCAACCAGGCGTGAGGGTTCCACGCAACTGACTGACGGTCGCCGCTGTCCATCCTTTATCAATAATCACAAAAGGACAGCATCCATGGACGCTTGGCTAGAGGAAGCGTGGCAAACCCTGCAGGCTGAGTTTGCCGATATCGGCGACGCCAGGCAGCTCACTCAGATTACGGTGCGCCTGCTGATGGCCGCGATCCTCGGTGGCATCCTGGGGTTTGAACGCGAGAGCAAGGGCAAAGCCGCTGGCGTGCGCACCCATATGCTGGTGGCGCTGGGCGCCGCACTGTTCGTGATGGTGCCGCAGATGTCCGGCAATCAGGCTGATGCGATGAGCCGGGTGGTGCAAGGCGTGATTGCCGGGATCGGCTTCCTGGGGGCCGGCACCATTATCAAGGGCAAGGATGAGGACGCCGGTCACGTCAAAGGCCTGACCACTGCCGCCGGACTGTGGATGACCGCTGCGATTGGGGTCTCGGCCGGTTTGGGTCGGGAATCGACAGCGGTCCTGAGTACGTTGCTGGCCTTGGTGGTGTTCAGTGTGATGCCGAAGATCGTCAAGCGTTTCGACAAAGACTGACGATGACAGGCGGCATGGTAGTGGGTGGTTCCTGAACCGGTGGCGGCTCGTTCTCCGGCGGCTCCTGTTCCGGAATCGGCGCAGGCTCGGTGGGTGGCAGGGTCGGGTTGTCGATATTCGGATCGGGCGTCTCTGCCGGGATCGGGATAGTCATGGGTGTGGCCTCCTTTGTGCTTTGCTCTATCGGTGGACAGCCCCGGGAGGGAATTGATTCCCCGCCCGGTGGCGACATATCCGCCTGAACTTTTGCCCGCAGCCCAGGCTCGGACCTAATACGGGCCTGCTCAGGGAGTGCGCCGCCATCTTACGAATTCGGATCAAGCACAGAGCGTCCACTGGGCGTAAGGGGAATATGCTCGATGACTGCTGAAACACTGGTTCCAGAACATTCTTTGTTGCCGTTGTCCCAGGCACTGCTGTTACCCAGAATCGCCATTGAAAGCACCATGCCGGTGATCGACGGTGGTGAATTTGCCGTCAAGGCGGTGGTGGGCCAGCAGGTCAATGTCACCAGTAAAGTATTCGCCGACGGTCATGACAAGCTGGCGGTGTTGGTGCGCTGGCGCCCGCTCGGGCAGGAAAACTGGCACAGCGTGGTCATGAATGATGTGGGCAACAACGGCTGGGAAGGTGCATTTACCGTCACCACCCAAGGGCCCCACGAGTTTTGCATTGAGGCCTGGATCGATACCTTCGCCAGCTTCTGCTATGAGCTGCGTAAAAAGCATGAAGCCGGGGTGCCGGTCAGCCTGGAGCTGCAGGAAGGCCGCAGCCTGGTGTTGCAGGCCGCCGAGCGCAGTGACAACGAGTTGCGCGACCGCTTGATGCTGCTGCACCACGAACTCTCCGGCCTGCTGGAAACCGAGCAGGTTGCGCAGTTCCTGCACGAAGACAGTGCACACCTGATGACCCAGGCCGACCACCGCGCCTATTTGAGCATCAGCACGGTCTACCCGATCGACGTGGAGCGCGAGCGTGCCCAGTTCGCCAGCTGGTACGAGCTGTTTCCCCGCTCGATCACCGATGATCCGGCCCGTCATGGCACGTTCAACGATGTGCATTCACGCCTGTCGATGATCCACGACATGGGGTTTGACGTGTTGTATTTCCCGCCGATCCACCCCATCGGCCGCAGCCATCGCAAGGGCAAGAACAACTCCCTCACCGCCGGTCCCGATGATCCTGGCAGCCCTTATGCAATCGGCAGCGAGGAGGGCGGGCACGAGGCGATTCACCCGCAGTTGGGCAGCCGCGAGGATTTCCGCCGCCTGGTCAAGGCCGCCGCCGACCACGGCCTGGAAATCGCCCTGGATTTCGCCATCCAGTGCTCCCAGGACCACCCGTGGCTCAAACAGCATCCGGGTTGGTTCAACTGGCGCCCGGACGGCACGATCAAATACGCGGAAAACCCACCGAAGAAGTACCAGGACATCGTCAACGTCGACTTCTATGCGGCGGATGCGATTCCCGGCTTGTGGACCGAACTGCGCGACATCGTGGTGGGCTGGGTGGAAGAGGGCGTGAAGACCTTTCGCGTGGACAACCCGCACACCAAGCCGCTGCCGTTCTGGCAGTGGCTGATCAGCGATGTGCGTCGCCAATACCCGGAGGTTATCTTCCTGGCCGAAGCCTTTACCACCCCGGCCATGATGGCGCGCCTGGGCAAGGTCGGTTATTCCCAGAGCTACACCTATTTCACCTGGCGCAATACCAAGGCCGAACTGAGTGAGTATTTCACCCAGTTGAACCAGTCGCCGTGGCGCGAGTGCTACCGCCCCAATTTCTTCGTCAATACGCCGGACATCAACCCGGGCTTCCTGCATGAGTGCGGCCGGGCGGGCTTCTTGATCCGCGCCGCGCTGGCCACCATGGGCTCGGGCCTGTGGGGCATGTACTCCGGGTTCGAACTGTGCGAGTCCGCACCGGTGCCGGGCAAGGAGGAGTACCTGGATTCGGAGAAATACGAGATCCGCCCTCGCGACTTCACCGCGCCCGGCAACATCATTGCCGAGATCGCCCAGCTCAACCGTATCCGTCGTCAGAACCCGGCGTTGCAGACTCACCTGGGGCTCAAGCTCTACAACGCCTGGAACGACAACATCCTGTACTTCGGCAAGCGCAGCGAGGACGGCAGCAATTTCGTGCTGGTGGCCGTCAACCTCGACCCGCATAACGCCCAGGAGGCGCACTTCGAGTTGCCGCTGTGGGAGATGGGCTTGCCGGACGATGCCCAGACCCAGGGTGAAGACTTGATGAACGGCCATCGCTGGACCTGGTACGGCAAGGACCAGTGGACCCGGCTGGAGCCGCAGATGCCGTTCGGGATCTGGCGCATCACTGCTTCCTAAACGACTGGAGAACAGAGTGTGGGAGGGGACAAGCCCCCTCCCGCATTGATCGCATTTGCGCCTGCAGCATTTCAGGAGTTTCCAATGGCGAAGAAACCCAAGGCAGCTACCTTTATCCAAGACCCGCTCTGGTACAAGGACGCGGTGATCTATCAGGTGCACGTCAAATCCTATTTTGACTCCAACAATGATGGCATTGGTGACTTTCCCGGGCTGATCGCCAAGCTCGACTACATTGCCGACCTGGGCGTCAACACCATCTGGCTGTTGCCGTTTTACCCCTCGCCACGCCGCGATGACGGCTACGACATCGCCGAATACCGTGGCGTCCACAGCGACTACGGGACCATGGCCGATGCCAGGCGCTTCATCGCCGAGGCCCACAAACGCGGACTGCGCGTGATTACCGAACTGGTGATCAACCACACCTCCGACCAGCACCCGTGGTTCCAGCGCGCCCGCAAGGCCAAACCGGGCTCGGCGGCGCGGGACTTCTACGTCTGGTCCGATGACGACCAGAAATACGACGGTACGCGGATCATTTTCCTCGACACCGAGAAGTCCAACTGGACCTGGGACCCGGTGGCCGGCCAGTACTTCTGGCACCGTTTCTATTCGCACCAGCCGGACCTGAACTTCGACAACCCGCAGGTCATGAAGGCCGTGCTGTCGGTGATGCGCTATTGGCTCGACCTGGGCATCGACGGCCTGCGCCTCGACGCGATTCCGTACCTGATCGAGCGTGACGGCACCAACAATGAGAACCTGCCCGAGACCCACGGGGTGCTCAAGCAGATCCGCGCTGAAATCGACGCGAATTATCCTGATCGCATGCTGCTGGCCGAAGCCAACCAGTGGCCGGAAGACACGCAACTCTACTTCGGTGACCGCAAAGGCGACGACGGCGATGAATGCCACATGGCCTTCCACTTCCCGTTGATGCCGCGCATGTACATGGCCCTGGCCCAGGAAGATCGCTTTCCCATCACCGACATCCTGCGCCAGACCCCGGAAATTCCGGCCAATTGCCAGTGGGCAATCTTCCTGCGCAACCACGATGAACTGACCCTGGAAATGGTCACCGACAAAGAGCGCGACTACCTGTGGAACTACTACGCCGCAGATCGCCGTGCGCGCATCAACCTCGGCATCCGCCGGCGCCTCGCGCCGTTGGTGGAGCGTGACCGGCGCCGCGTGGAACTGCTCAACAGCCTGTTGCTGTCGATGCCTGGCACGCCGACCCTCTATTACGGCGACGAAATCGGCATGGGCGACAACATTTATCTGGGCGACCGCGATGGCGTGCGTACGCCGATGCAATGGTCCATCGACCGCAATGGCGGCTTCTCCCGCGCCGACCCGGCCAGCCTGGTATTGCCGCCGATCATGGACGCGCAGTACGGCTACCAGTCGGTCAACGTCGAAACCCAGGCCCAGGACCCGCATTCATTGCTGAACTGGACGCGGCGCATGCTGGCTGTGCGCAAGCAGTCCAAGGCGTTTGGTCGCGGCAGCCTGAAAATGCTGTCGCCGAGCAATCGCCGCATCCTGGCGTATACCCGTGAGTACACCGGGGAGGGCGGTCGCAGCGAAATCATCCTGTGCGTGGCCAATGTCTCGCGCAGCGCCCAGGCGGCGGAACTGGACCTGTCGGCATTCGCCGGGATGGTGCCGGTGGAGATGCTGGGCGGTAACGCATTCCCGCCCATCGGCCAATTGAATTTCCTGCTGACCCTGGCGCCCTATGGCTTTTATTGGTTCGTGCTGGCGGCGGAAAACCAGATGCCCAGCTGGCATGTGGAACCGGCCCAGAGCATTCCCGACTTCACGACATTGGTGTTGAAAAAACGTATGGAAGAGTTGCTCGAAGAACCCTGTCGCACCACCCTGGAACACACTTCGTTGCCGGCCTGGCTGCCCAAGCGCCGCTGGTTCGCCGGCAAGGACGCCACCATCGACAGCGTGCACATTGCCTACGGCGTGCGCTTTGGCGATGAGCAGCACCCGGTGCTGCTCAGCGAGATCGACGTCACCAGCGCGGGGCAGACCAGCCGCTATCAGTTGCCGTTCGGTTTCCTCGGCGAAGACCAGCTCACCAGCGCCTTGCCGCAGCAACTGGCATTGGCGCGGGTACGGCGTAGCCGCCAGGTGGGGCTGGTTACCGACGCGTTCAGCCTCGAGCATTTTGTCCGCAGTGTGATTCAAGGCATGCAGGCCGCTACCGTGCTCAATTGCAGCGAGGGTGACCTGCGCTTCGAAGCGACCCCGCACCTGGCCGCCTTGCAACTGACCGATGAATCAGCGGTGCGCTACCTGTCTGCCGAGCAGTCCAACAGTTCGGTGGTGGTCGGCGAGAGCCTGGTGCTCAAGCTGATCCGCAAAGTCAGCGCCGGGGTCCACCCGGAACTGGAAATGAGCGCCTATCTGACCGAAGCCGCCTACCCGAACATTTCGCCGCTGATGGGCTCGATGAGCCGGCGCGACGCACAGGGCCAGGACAGCCTGCTGATGATTGCCCAGGGCTATCTGAGCAACCAGGGCGATGCCTGGAGCTGGACCCAGAACAACCTCGAGCGGGCCATTCGCGACGAGTTGGCCGAAGCGATTTCCGAACAGGAGCAGCACTACAACGCCCTCGGCGAGCTGGCGGATTTCGCCGGCCTGTTGGGTCAGCGACTGGGTGAGATGCACCTGGTGCTGGGCGCGCCCACCCAGAACAAGGACTTCAAGCCCGAAGTCACCTCGGCCAGGGACACCCAGGCCTGGGCCAAGGACGTGGGCGCGCAGATCGAGCGTGCCTTGCACCTGCTCAAACTAAATCAAAGCCAGTTGAACCCCGCCGATCAGGCACTGGTCAGTGAATTACTGGCGCAGAAAAAAGCCATCGGCAGCCACGTCCAGGCATTGGCGAAAGCCACGCTGGGCGGATTACGCATTCGCGTCCACGGTGACTTGCACCTGGGCCAGGTATTGGTCGTCAAGGGCGACGCTTATTTGATCGACTTTGAAGGCGAGCCGGCGCGACCGCTGCATGAACGGCGTGGCAAGCACAGCCCGTACAAGGATGTCAGCGGGGTGTTGCGCTCCTTCGATTACGCGGCGGCCATGGCCCTGAATGTGCAGGGGGTTGATCATTCGCCGCAAGCGCAGGCCTCGCGGCGACGCGTGACCGAGCGCTACCTGAGTGAAGCGCGCCAGGCATTTACCCAGGCTTATCAGGCCGCGACGGCTACACTGGCGCATGACTGGCAGGATGCCAACGGCCAGGACGCCGCGCTGACCTTGTTCAGCCTGGAGAAGGCCGCGTATGAAGTGGCCTACGAAGCGGAAAATCGCCCGAGCTGGTTGCCGGTGCCCTTGCAAGGGTTGCACGGTTTGCTCAGCGGGCTTACACCTGAATCGACAACTGCACGCGGTGGGGAGACGTCATGAGTTTTACGCATAGAGAACCGCTGCAGCCCAAGTTGACTGCAATGCCGGCGTCCAAGGACGTCGAAGCGCTGGTGCGTGCCGAGCACCACGATCCATTCTCGATCCTTGGGCCGCACGATGATGAACAGGGCGGGCAATTTATCCGCGCATTCCTGCCTGAAGCCCTGAGTGTCCAGGTCCTGGCGCGTGACAGTGGCGAGCCAATCGGCAGCCTTGACGCGACCCAGGTGCCGGGCCTGTTCGTCGGGCACTTCGGCACGCGCCAGGATTACCTGCTGAAAATCCAGTGGGCCGGCGGCGAGCAAATCACCGAAGACCCGTATAGCTTCAGTCAATTGCTGCTGGGTGAAATGGACCTGTACCTGTTTGCCGAAGGCAACCACCGTGACCTGGGCAACTGCCTGGGCGCCCAGGTCACCACGGTGGACGGTGTGCAGGGCGTACGGTTTGCCGTGTGGGCGCCGAACGCCCGACGCGTTTCGGTGGTCGGCGACTTCAACATCTGGGACGGTCGCCGTCACCCGATGCGCCTGCGCCATCCCTCAGGCGTATGGGAAATCTTCATCCCGCGCCTGCAACCGGGCGCGGCCTACAAATATGAAATTCTTGGCGCTCACGGCATCCTGCCGCTCAAGGCCGACCCGATGGCCCTGGCCACCCAACTGCCGCCGGATACTGCCTCGAAAGTCGCCGCGCCGTTGCAAGTGGACTGGCGGGACCATGAGTGGATGCAGGCGCGTGGCGACAAACAGAAATCCACCGCGCCGCTGTCGATCTATGAGTTGCACGTTGGGTCCTGGCAGTGCGAGCTGGACGAGGCCGGCGAAGTGTCACGCCAATACGGCTGGCGCGAACTGGTCGAGCGGCTGATTCCCTACGTGCAGCAACTGGGCTTCACGCACATCGAACTGATGCCGATCATGGAGCATCCTTTCGGCGGTTCCTGGGGCTATCAGGCCTTGTCCCAGTTCGCGCCGAGCGCACGCTTTGGCTCGCCGGAAGATTTCGCCTACTTCGTCGACGCCTGCCACCTTGCGGATATCGGCGTGATCCTCGACTGGGTGCCGGCGCACTTTCCTACCGACACCCACGGCCTGGCGCAATTCGACGGCACTGCGTTGTACGAATACGCCAACCCGCTGGAGGGATTTCACCAGGACTGGGACACGCTGATCTACAACCTGGGCCGCACCGAAGTGCACGGTTTCATGCTGGCGTCGGCGCTGCACTGGCTCAAGCACTTCCATATCGACGGCCTGCGCGTGGACGCGGTGGCCTCGATGCTGTATCGCGACTATTCACGCAAAGCCGGTGAATGGGTGCCCAACCGCCACGGCGGCCGGGAAAACCTGGAAGCCATCGATTTCCTGCGCCATCTGAACGACGTGGTCGCGCTGGAAGCGCCGGGCGCGCTGGTGATTGCCGAGGAATCCACTGCGTGGCCAGGCGTGAGTCAAAGCACCCAGCAAGGTGGCCTGGGCTTCAACTACAAATGGAACATGGGCTGGATGCATGACTCACTGCATTACATCCAGCAAGACCCGGTCTACCGTGCCCATCATCACAACGAACTGAGTTTTGGCCTGGTGTATGCCTGGTCCGAGCGGTTTATCCTGCCGATTTCCCATGATGAGGTGGTGCACGGCAAGCACTCGCTGATCGACAAGATGCCTGGCGACCGCTGGCAGAAATTCGCCAACTTGCGCGCCTACTTGAGTTTCATGTGGATGCATCCGGGCAAGAAACTGCTGTTCATGGGCTGCGAGTTCGGCCAGTGGCGCGAGTGGAATCACGACCAGCAACTGGACTGGTACCTGCTGCAATACCCGGAACACCGTGGGGTGCAAAAGCTGGTGGGCGACCTGAACCGCTTGTACCGCGAGGAACCGGCGCTGCACGAGCAGGACGACGCGCCCCAGGGCTTTCAGTGGCTGATTGGCGATGACGCCATCAACAGCGTCTACGCCTGGCTGCGCTGGAGCAAGGACGGCAAGCCGGTGCTGGTGGTCGCCAACTTCACCCCGGTGCCGCGTGAGGCCTACGCCGTCGGCGTACCGTTTGCAGGGCGCTGGAGCGAAGTGATCAACAGTGATGCCGACATGTATGCCGGGTCCAACTACGGTAATGGCGGTGCGGTACAGACCGTGGATGAACCTCGTCACGGGCAACCGGCGTCGCTGTCGTTGAACCTGCCTCCCTTGGGCGTGCTGATTCTGCGACCACAAGAGGCATAGGTATCTATAAAACGCTGCAACGCCAAAACGTAACCACGATGCGAAGCGAGCCGCTCTTGATCTTGATCTTGATCTGCTTTTGATCCTAGGCGCCCCGTTAAACCACGCTGGCCGAACGCAGGCTTGAATCCGTGGGTAACCCGGCAGGACGCCGGGTTAGCCGCACTGGGCCAGGGATGGCCCATTGCGGCGGCCCACGGATTCAAGCCGGAGTGAGGGCACACCGAGCCTGAGCGAGGTGCCGAGTGGTGGGGCATGTACGGCATGTACGGGTCAACCACATGGGTTACAAAAAAGTGCACTCACATAGGTGACACTTTGATTGAGACATAACCGTTCTTTGCATCTCTCGCATTCACATGGCCCAAGATCACAGGACCGAAGATTACATTCCATACCCCATCACCGATCATCTCCATTCCGATGGTCTGGTGACAAAGTAGATTGCCAACATAAACCCGCATGCCTCCTCGATTGATGATTCCGCTACTGTCGGCCAGGTAACTCTCAATATGACTCGCATAGATCATTTCCGGTAGCGTCTCTGGGTACATTCGAGTTGAAGGCGTATAGCAAGCAGCAGGCGTTTTCTGGCCAAGCGCCTCATGTCCACGCTCGTAATTGTAGTGCTGCAGGAAGCGATCAAAGTGTCGCTGCTGGGCTTCCCACGCAATTGCCGACGGGTGAGGTAATGTACTTTTCAGCGTCCGGTGCATGCGCTCATGCCGCCCATTCTGATCTGGGCGACCTGGCTCGATCCTCTCAGGAATGATCCCAAGTCTCATCCACCAAATCGACAGCTGTGACAGCCCTGCACGACTGGTGCTGGCAAACGGTATCCCATTGTCAGTACGAATACGCTCTGGCAGGCCGTATTCGCGAAAAACCCTTTCGAAGGTTTGCTGGGTTTCCTTCAGATTGGTGCTGCTCATGCTCTGGCACGCCAGCAAAAACCGGCTGGCATGATCCATGATCGTCAGCGGATAACACCAAATCCCTGCTCCGGTCAGGTATTGGCCCTTGTAATCAGCGCTGAACAACTGGTTGGGATTTTCTGCCTTGCGTAAAGGCTTGGGATACACAGCCACCCGTCGGCGCAATGGCTTGGGGGTAATCAAATCAGCTGCCTTGAGAATGTTGTAAATGGTCGTCTTCGAGGGCGGATCCTGATCTGGGAAACGCTGCATGAGGCTATTCTGAATCTTTTTCGGGCCGGGGATCGTCTCGCCACTTAAGCGAAATTCAACGATTGCCTGTTTCACAGCCAAGGGCACCACGTAGGTTTGGTTGTGGCGGCAGCGGCTACGTTCATCAAGCCCACTCGGGCCCTCTGCCTCGTAACGCCTGATCCACTTATACCCAGTCTTGCGGCTGACCTCATAGTCCCGGCACAGCTGGCTAAGGCTGTGCTTCTGGGACAGGTAATCGGCAATGAACATTACTTTAAGGTCCATAGGTTTCAGCTCTTTCCAGGGCATGGTCAGATCCTCGCGAAATCGACCCTGCCAGTTAAAAACTGTTACCTATGTGCGTGAACTGATTTGTAACCCATGTGGGTGAGTCATACC
>NZ_CVTV01000025.1:0-21439 GCF_900004865.1 Pseudomonas sp. 37 R 15
TGAACTGGTCAAGTAATCTTGGACACTGATTAAGGTTCACGCCGCCAACCTTTCCTTCACGACCGGCGACCGGTAGTCGTTGTAGCTATGAGGCCTGCTGATGTTGTAGCGCGAGACATAGCGCTGCACGTCTGCTCGGGCCTCATGTTCCAGTTTGTAGCCCGTTTCAGGCACCCACTCTGATTTCAAGCTGCCAAAGAAACGCTCCATCGGGGCGTTGTCCCAGCATTCGCCTTTACGGCTCATACTCTGCCTAAACCCCTGTTTCAGCAGCTCGTTTCGGAATTTATGACTGGTGTACTGACAACCTTGGTCAGAATGAAACAACACATCCTGGGGATGGCCGCGTAGCTCAACCGCCATGCGTAGCGCTTCGCAGGTCAGGTTGGCATCAGAAATCATCGAGAACGACCAGCCCACGATCCTGCGAGCGTACAAATCCAGAACGGCGGCGAAGTACATCCACCGCTTGCCGACCTTGATATATGTCACGTCGCCACACCACACCTGATTAACCGCCGTCACATCAAATTTTCGCTTGAGCACGTGCGGCGCCACCAAGGCCTCCACGCCCGGCGACCTGTACTTATGGCGCCTGCGCTGACGGCTGGCGATGCCAGCTTCGCGCATCAAACTGCGAGCCATATAACGCCCGATACGATGCCCTTTGGCTTGTAGCTCCTTGGACAACGTACGTGCACCGGCCGACTCTCTGGACGCCTTGTGGTGCCTGACCAGCGCGGCTTTGAGCTTATCCCTCTCAGGATTTGCTCTGCCTTGGCGCTGGCGCCAGGCGTAGAAGCTACTGCGGTTGACCCCAAACGCCTGGCAACACCTTTTAACGCCGTACTGCTCGTCCAGCTCATCGATCAACGTGAATGATCTTTGGCGTCCAAAAGCAGGAGAGCACTGGCCTTTTTTAGAATTTCGATATCCAGGTCTTTCTCTCTGAGCAGAGCTTTGAGCCTCTGGATTTCTCGTTGATCAGCAGTAATCGCCTTGGCCCCTACCGGGGTCGAGCCCAAGCGTTCTTTTTGCACTTGATCGACCCAGCGGCGCAGGGCTGTGGGGCCGATATCCAGGGTGGCACACACCTCGGTAACCGGCTGACCTTCATCCAACACCATGCTGGCAGCCTTGAGCTTGAACTCACTCGAATAAGATTTACGCATAACCAAACACCTCAGATTTGGGCGCTATCATAGCGCCCGATTGAAGTGTCCAAAATCATTAGGCCAGTTCAGCTTGCCCCCGAATGCAGTGGCTCAGCCAGTCCATTTTCCGGCTGATACACCGCTATCGGGGGCAAGCCCCCTCCCACATTTTCCTCAGTGTTGCCGCTATAGCGTTATTGCCAACTGCGCAGCAACTCCGGCAACTCCGTCAGGCTACGAATCTCTGCGTCCGGACGCTTTGGCGCTTCCCACACCTTGCCTGTCGGGTTGAACCACACCGCCCGTAACCCCGCCTGCTGCGCGCCGGCGATGTCATCCCCAGGATGATCGCCCACATGCACCGCCGCACTGGCGTCCACACCGCCGCGCTGCAACGCCTCCTCAAACAACCGCGCATCCGGCTTGGCAATACCGATGTCTTCAGCGCGCAGGGCAAAGTGGAAGTAGTCCGCCAGGCCCACGCGTTGTACGTCTGCATTGCCGTTGGTGATCACCCCCAGAAGGAAGTGCTGGCGTAGCGCTTTGAGCATCGGTTCTGCTTCGGGAAAGACCGTGAGCTGGTGTCGCGCATGAATGAACGCCTCAAAACACACATCGGCCATCTCTGTCGCTGCAGGCTGCGGGTAGCCGGCCTCTTCGAACGCATGCAGCAATACGCGGTGGCGCAGGACGCTGATGCGGTGTTTGAGTTCAGGATGACGCGCCAGCACCTGTTGGCGCAGGCTGGCGAAATGCTCCAGGGGCAAGTCGCCGACCTTGGATGCATTGACCGCCAACCATTCGCGCATTGACGCTTCGGCGCTGATGATGACGGGTACGTTGTCCCAGAGCGTGTCGTCCAGGTCGAAGGTGATCAGCTTGATGCTCATGAGTCGCCGCCCTTGATGCGTTTGGCCCGTGGATGGGCGCTGTCGTACACCGTTGCCAGGTGCTGGAAGTCGAGGTGGGTGTAGATTTGCGTGGTCTTGATATCGGCGTGGCCGAGCAGCTCCTGGACCGCGCGCAAGTCCTGGGACGACTCCAGCATATGGCTGGCAAAGGAGTGCCTGAGCATATGTGGGTGAAGGTTTTGCCCCAGTTCGCGTTCGCCGGCAGCCTTCACGCGCAACTGAATGGCCCGTGGCCCCAGGCGTCGACCTTGTTGGCTGATGAATACCGCGTCGTCTTTCGGATTGGCCAGCGCCCGTAACGGCAGCCACAGCTCCAGGGCTTCGCGAGCCTTCCTGCCGACCGGCAGCACACGCGTCTTGCTGCCTTTACCCAGCACCTGCACCAGCCCATCGGCCAGGTCCAGTTGCTCAAGATTCAGGCCGGTCAGCTCCGACAGGCGCAGGCCCGAGGAGTAGAACAGTTCGAGGATCGCCTGGTCGCGATGGGCAAGAAAGTCATCCTCGACCGCGCCATCCAGCAGTTGCAGGGCGCGGTCGGTGTCCAGGGTCTTGGGCAGGCGTCGCTCGCCTTTGGGCGGCGACAGGCCATTGGCCGGGTCGTGGTCGCACAGGCCTTCGCGGTTCAGGTAGTGATAGAGGCCGCGCACCGCCGACAGCAGGCGCGACAGGCTGCGCGAGGACTGGCCTTGCTGGTGCAGCCGTGCGACCAGGCTGCGCAGGCTCTGGATATCCAGGGCTTTCCAGCTGGCAACCTGCTGCTTTTCGCAAAAGGCCAGGACCTTGTTCAAGTCCCGCCGGTAGGCGTCCAGTGTATGAGGCGACACCTGGCGCTCGTTGCGCAGGTGAGCGCAGTAAGCGTCCAGTTGCCGTTCCATGGCTAGCGCACCGCGCGCAGGGCAGTGGTGAAGCGCGGCAGGACGCGGCCCAGCACTTGGGCGATATAGGTCAGGAACAGGGTGCCCACCGAGCTTTTATAGTGCGCCGGATCCCGGCTGGCGATGGCCAGTACGCCGTGCAGGCCTTGGTGGCTGAGGGCAACCACGGCGGCAGAGCCGATCTGTTTGCGCTGTTCGGCGCCGAACAGGAAATCCAGTTCATGCTCGCGCAGGGTACCGCTGATGGTCTTGCCTTCCGAAAGCAGGCCGCCGATGGCGGTCTGTGCTTCGCCACCGCTGACCCAGCGACCCACCGGCATCGGGTTGTCGCTGAACAGGATCAGGCTGACAAAGGGCACCTGGAAGTCCTGGCGCAGGCTGTCTTCCACCGCCATCACGGTTTCTTCCAGGCTGGCGGCGTCCATCAGGGTCAGGATCAGGCGTCGGGTCTTTTCAAACAGGCGATCATTGTCGCGAGCCACGTCCATCAGGTGCGAAAGCCGGTGGCGCATTTCGATGTTGCGCTCGCGCAGGATCTTCATCTGCCGCTCCACCAACGACACGGTATCGCCGCGTTGGTGAGGGATGCGCAATGCCGGGAGCAATTCTTCGTGCTCGACGAAGAAGTCCGGATGAGCCTCAAGGTACGCCGCGACCGCAGCGGCCTCCAGGCTTTCACTTGAGGTGACGGGTGCGGGTACTTGAGGCTTATCGGTCATTGGCTTGGCTCACTCATAGACGGACCTGTCCTTCGTATACACGCGTGGCCGGCCCGGTCATCATCACCGGGTGACCAGGGCCTGCCCATTCGATGGACAAGCGTCCACCCGGCAGGTCGATCAGCAGCGGCGAATCCATCCACCCCTGGCTGATCGCGGCCACGGCAGCGGCGCAGGCGCCGGTGCCGCAGGCCTGGGTTTCGCCGGCGCCGCGTTCCCACACGCGCAATTGCGCGCGAGAACGGTCGATCACCTGCAGGAAGCCCACGTTGACCCGCGCCGGAAAGCGCGGGTGATGTTCGATCTTCGGCCCCAGTTCGTGCACGGGCGCATTGTTGATGTCATTGACCCTCAGCACCGCATGGGGATTGCCCATGGACACGGCGGCGATATTGACCGTATTGCCGTCCACATCCAGCGCATAACTGAGGGCCTGCTCGGGCGCCTGGAACGGAATATCCGCCGGCACCAGGCGCGGCGCGCCCATGTTGACGCTGATCTGGCCGTCACTGCGGATATCCAGTTCGATCACGCCGCCCTTGGTTTCGACGCGAATCTGGCGCTTGGCGGTCAGACGCTTGTCCAGCACAAATCGCGCGAAGCAGCGCGCACCGTTGCCGCACTGTTCCACTTCGGAGCCGTCGGAGTTGAAGATCCGATAACGGAAATCCACCTCCGGGTTGGTCGGCGCTTCCACCAGCAGCAGTTGGTCGAAGCCGATACCGGTATGCCGGTCGCCCCATTGTTTGGCGTGCTTGGGCAGGATGTGCGCGTGCTGGCTGACCAGGTCGAGAACCATGAAGTCATTGCCCAGTCCGTGCATCTTGGTAAAACGCAGCAGCATGGCTTACTCCGGCAGCAGGCTTTCGCCAGCATACAACTCGGCTACCGTCTCGCGGCGACGCACTTCAAACGCTTGATCACCGTCCACCAGCACCTCGGCGGCGCGGCCGCGGGTGTTGTAGTTGGAACTCATGACAAACCCATAGGCACCGGCCGAATGCACGGCCAGCAGGTCGCCTTCCTCCAGGGCCAGCTGACGATCCTTGGCCAGGAAGTCGCCGGTCTCACAGATCGGGCCGACAATGTCGTACGCACGCGCCTGGCTGTGGCGAGGCGTCACCGCTGTGACGTTCATCCAGGCCTGGTACAACGCCGGGCGGATAAGGTCGTTCATCGCCGCGTCGACGATGGCGAAGTCCTTGTGCTCGGTGTGCTTGAGGTACTCGACCTGGGTCAGCAGCACACCGGCATTGGCGACGATATAGCGGCCCGGCTCGAACATCAGCGTCAGGTCGCGGCCCTCGAGGCGCTCGCGCACGGCCTTGATGTAGTCGGCAATCAATGGCGGTTCTTCATCGCGGTAACGCACGCCCACACCGCCACCCAGATCGATGTGATGCAGGTAGATGCCGCAGTCGCCCAGGCGGTCGATCAGCGCCAGCAGGCGGTCCAGAGCGTCGAGGAACGGCGGCAGGGTGGTCAGTTGCGAGCCGATATGGCAGTCGACGCCCAACACGTCCAGGTTCGGCAATTGGGCGGCGCGGATATAAACGTCTTCGGCATCGGCGATGGCGATGCCGAACTTGTTCTCTTTGAGACCGGTGGAAATGTACGGGTGAGTGCCGGCGTCGACGTCCGGATTGACGCGCAGGGAGATCGGCGCGCGAACGCCCATCTCGGCGGCGACGGCCTGCAGGCGCTCCAGTTCGTCGGTGGACTCGATGTTGAAGCAGTGCACACCCACTTCCAGGGCGCGGCGCATGTCTTCGCGGCTCTTGCCGACGCCGGAGAACACGATCTTGTCGGCCTGGCCGCCAGCGGCCAATACCCGTTCCAGCTCGCCACGGGACACAATGTCGAAACCGGCGCCAAGGCGCGCCAGGACATTGAGCACGCCCAGGTTGGAGTTGGCTTTTACCGCGTAGCACACCAGATGCGGCACGCCTTCCAGCGGGTCGGTGAACGAGCGGTATTGCGCTTCGATATGGGCACGCGAATACACATAAGTCGGGGTGCCAAAGCGCTGGGCAATCGCGGACAGCGCCACGCCTTCCGCGAACAGCGCGCCGTCCCGGTAGTTAAAAGCGTCCATGAGGATCCCTTAGTAAGTGTCGTGCTTGTGCGCTTTGGACGGCTTTTGCGACGACTGCGCCTGTTCGTTCGGGTCTTTGCTGTCGTCAGGCAGGTACAGCGGGCCTTTCTGACCACAGGCACTAACGAGGCAAGCGACCGCGACGAGCGCAGCAAGGGAAGAGATCAGGCGCTTCATGGCGAAATCCTTGAATATGCATTAATTGCGCCCGAGTATACCGACCACCCGCCAGCTTGCCTATGCGCTGGAATACCCGTCCGGCGGGGGTTTGCCGAGATAGTCGGGAAGCGGGCTACGCTGGTTGAGGATATTTCGTACCGCCATCTGTGATGAAATCGGTATCCTTTGCAATCGGCGGGGCGCGTCCGTATTGTGCGGCGCTTGAGCAGAACCAGACACTTTCGAGGTTGCCACAATGAGTTTGACCGAAGCCCGTTTTCACGACCTGGTGGATGCGACCCAGCAGGCGCTGGAAGATATTTTCGACGACAGCGGTTTGGACGTGGACCTGGAAAACTCGGCCGGCGTGCTGACGGTCAAGTTCGAGAACGGCACTCAGTTGATCTTCAGCCGTCAGGAACCGTTGCGGCAATTGTGGCTGGCGGCACGTTCCGGTGGTTTTCACTTCGACTACAACGAAGAAGACAACAATTGGCAATGCGATACCAGCGATGAGCTGCTCAGCGAGATGCTGGCGCGTCTGGTTCTGGAACAATCCGGCGCCGAGCTGGATTTCGACGAGATTTGACTGTGAGCCAGTCCGTACCCACGCGCCCGGCCAAGCCGCTGTTCAGCAATGTCAGCCCGGCGGTGCCGTCACCTTGTATCAGTTTGTGTCGTCTGGACGAGCAGAAAGTCTGCCTCGGCTGCTTTCGCCATGTCGAAGATATCCGCGAATGGCGCTCCGCCGATGATGAGCGGCGCCGAGTGATCTGTGCCGAGGCCGAGCAACGCCGGGCCCACGCCTGAGGTCGTCTTGTTTATTTGTGACGCTGTGGTAGTGTCCGGGTACGCCTCAACTCATCGAGGCCCGTGAGAACCCCGCCTTTTCCTGGCGGGGTTTTGCTTTTTTGTGCAGAAAAAAGGAGTCTGCCTGAATCATGACCACCGCACCGTCCATCATTCTCACCCGTCTTGACGTGCAGCGCCTGGAGCAACTGATCGACCGCCTGGGCGACGAGTTTCCCGGTGTCGAAGCGTTGCAACACGAACTCGACCGCGCCGAAGAAGTGGTTGGCCACGATGAAGTGCCTGCAAGTGTCGTGACCATGAACTCCAGCGTGCATTGCCGTGAGCAAGGCAGCGGCAAGGATTACCACCTGACCCTGGTTTACCCCAAGGACGCGAACGCCGATGAAGGCAAGATCTCGATCCTGGCACCGGTGGGCAGCGCGTTGCTCGGCCTGCAAGTGGGCCAGCATATTGATTGGCCCGCGCCGGGCGGCAAGACCCTCAAGCTCGAGCTGCTGAGTGTCGAAGGCCAGCCCAGGGATGGCGGCGCCTTCCCTCTTTAAATCTGGTTCAGCGCTTGATTGAGCGCGAGCTCAAGCTCGGCCTTGTAGCGCAGGTACAGATTGCTCGGGCTTTGCACGTCGCCAAGCAGGCCCGACAGATCCAGATCGGTGATGTAGCAACGGTAACGCTCGGGTTCCCGGCGCTGCCCGACGATTTCCCGGGCGACTACCGCAAACAGTTGGTCGCCAAACTCCAATTCGGAAAATTCCCGCTGGTTGCAGTACAGCGTGATACCCACCTGGCCGGGCGCCGCCTTGGCGATAATCGCTTGTACGTCATAAAACGGCTGGTTGGCGGGGTGTTGCGGAGCCGGCCTTGGCTCGACGAGACGAGCACGGCCATTGCCCGACGGCAGCAGTTGGTAGTACGAGAGCTGCACTTCACCCAACGGCTGTTGTGTGTCCAGAGCTGATAGCGCTTCGCGGCGATAGATGATCGAGAGCAGGAAACGCTGCAGCGGTGCCAACAGGCTTTGCTCATCATGGAACGGCAAACGCTGCTGCCAGAGCGCATTGAACTCGTCGAGCACATACAGTTCGGCAAATCCTTCATGGATCCGGTAGAACACCTGTATGCAATCGGCCACACCCATGGGCAGCAGCAGCGCCAGGTCGTGATCTTCCAGGGCCATGGTGTCCAGGTGCCACGGGCTGTAACTGGCCAACTCTTCGCTGAGGTAGGCGATCAATGCGTCATGGGTCGGCAGCGGTAAATGGGTGGCTTGGCCGGGAATCAATTCCATGACGTGATAGTGCTGCTGCACTTGGAGCAGGTAGCGGTGATTGCCTCGGCCGAGCAGCAGGTTCTGCGCAGTGTCGAATACCTCTTCCACGCGCTGGGCAATGAATTGCGCTCGGTTGTGACAGAAGCAGCGCACCCGCAACCGTGGCAAATGATCCGATGGCAATTGGTTGAGGTAGTCGCGCAGGCAGTCGAGCAGCGCATGGGGCCCGTCGTAGCGGCTGACCGTCACCTCGTTCCAGCTATTGAGCGTGACCTGGTCCAGGGTCAGTACCAGGTTCTCACGCACGCCGGCATAACTCAGCGAGTCGGTACGCTCGGTGGTCATCAGAATATTCAGGTCGCGGTGATGCTTGAGTGGGTCGACGCCGACGTTGATCAGCAACAGCACTTCTTCGGGCACCGCCGAGCGTAACAAGCGCGTTTCATCGACGCTGCTCATGGGCAGGGCGATGGTCTGTTGCAGGCTGCCCAACAGGTTGAACAGCTCAAACTCGGTCATGTCGCTGACGCCCGGGTGCAGCGCCAGGCGCGTACTGCTGTCGATCACACCGTTGCGATGGCACCAGGTAAGCATTTCCAGCAGGTCGCGGCTGCGCTTGATGGGGGCGAAGTGCTCCCATTCCAGGGCGGTGAGGTTGCCGTTATACAGGCCCCAATGGTACTGCCCCGGCTCCTTGCGGTTGGGTGAGTGCACCAGGGTCAAGGTGTCTTCGGCCAGGTCCGGGGCAATGCCGGGGTTGATGAACTCGACCTTGCCGGCCTTGCGTTCAAAGGCCGCGTACAAACGACGGCCCAGCACATTGAGGTCGCGCCGGTTGATCAGGCTGACGGTCTGTTCCGTGCGGGCGAACTGGGTGAGGAAGCGATAACTGTAGTTCAGCTCGTTGACCAGGGCGCGGCGCTCGGAGGCGACCTGACGCACTTTCCATTGGCTGCGACTGTCCAGCAACGCCAGTTGGCGCGGATCCCAGTTCCATTCATGGGCCAGGCGTTCCAGCAGCAGCCGTTGCCAGCTGGCGGTGCGCTGGCCGGCGCTGAGCTTGCGGTTGACCTTCAGGTACAGGCTACGCCGTACCAGTTCCAGGCGCTCCGGTTCATTGCGGGCCTTGAGGTATTCCTCGATGCGGCGGTAGACCACGATGTAGGGGTCCAACTCATCCAGGTCCATCTGATTGGCAAACACCGCGCGCTTGAAGCGCAGGCTCAGGCATTGCACGTTGGGGTGCTCGCTGGCATAGACCTCGGTCAGCAGCAGCTTGAGCACCGATTTATAGGGCGATTCGATGCCCTTGAACAACTGCCACAGCCCGGCACCGATGAACTCCCCTGGAGGGATGTGCGCCAGATGGCCGAGATCAAGGGTTTCGTCGGCGCGAATGAAACGTTTGGAGATCAGCGCGTGGGTGAACTCGGCGTAGCGACGTTCTTCATACACCGGCACCAGCCACCAGATCGGCGTGCGCCCGGCCAGCCAGATTGCGGTGCGGTAGAACTCATCCAGCAAAAGATAGTGCTGAGTGGTCCCGCAATCGTCGGAGCTCAGTTGCGTGTCCCGTTCACCGAGCACAAAGCGCGTCGGTTCAATCAGGAAGAAGTGGGTCTCGGCGCCCATGGTCTGGGCCCAGGCTTCCAGCAGTTGGCACTTCTTGCGCAGCTCGGCCAGCTCGTTGTCATTCAGGTCGGGCGCGTGGCATACCCACACGTCCATATCGCTTTGATCCGCCTGGGCCAGCGTGCCCAGGCTGCCCATCAGGAACAGGCCGTGGATCGGACGGGGCGGGTTGCCATGGCGCGGCTTGTAGGAGAACGAACGCGTCAGGCGCTGCGCTTCAGCCAGGGCCTGGGTATCCGGTTCGAAATTCGACAGCCCGGCCGGTGTGCCGCTGGATACATAACCTGGCAGCAAGGGGTGATTGACGTGGAAAAACAGCGGCAACAAGGTCAGCACGCTTTGCTGGCGCGGGGTCAGCCCCTCAACGGCACGGGCCAGGCGGCCCTCATTGAGCGCCATGAACCGCGCGCGCAACTGGGTCAGCACCTTGCGGTCGATGCCTTCGTCCAGGTCGGGGCGGATTTCATGGGTGCGGGTCATGTCGAACTCGGTGGCTCGCAGGGCCCGACGTGGGCGGCCGTGTCGGAGTTTACAGACAGTAGCGTAGGAGTTTTAGAGGGAAATGGGTTTTGACGTCAGAATTTTCGTTGTTACACGGCGACGCCCTCGGAATCCGCAAAGAGCGGACCCCATGGGCGTATCAAGTGTCAGGCAGCTTCTTTTTTGGTGGTCTTCAGAATTGTCAGCAAGCTTTGGGTGTGTTGGGCGGCATCCCGACCCAGGCTGGTCAGATAGCCACCGTCGGGCTGGGTGATCAGTTCTTTCTCAAACAAGCGTTTTGCGGCGTCGATGGCAGTTGGAGTAGCGGTCTGGTGGACTTTCAGACCTTCCTGGGAGCTGTCCAGGTTGAAGAGTGCAAGGATTTCCAGTTCGGCAACCAACTCAGGGGTATACGACATAAGGACTCCAGACTTTCTAAGAATTTATTAGAGGCTAGCAGGCCATAAGGTGAACGCACTTTGCCGAACTGTCCAGCGTGTTGCAGCGCAGCTGGATTATTCCTTTTCAGGCGGCAGCTCAGGCAGTGCGCGCAGCGCGGTTTCATACCATTGGGTATCAAAGGCGCGGTCCTCATCCAGCATCGCGTCGATCTCGAAGGCCAGCACGTGGGCCATGAGATTCAGGATCTCTTCTCGCTCATACCCTACCAGCGTCAGCTTGTTGAACGTGGCCTTGGCCGCCGGTGGGTTGTCGCTTTCGATCTGGTTCTCGATGGCCTGGATCAGCGTGCTTTCGGTGAATTCTTCTTCGTCGTGGTCGATATCGGTCGGCTCGCTCATGGCAGGCTCCTCAAGGTAAGGGCGCCAGTCTAACGCCATTCAGGCCGGTGATGCTGCTGGCCAGGCCAGGCCTCAGCGTCTATAACGCTTGCAGCCAACCCCGCACCCGGCCTGGAGGCTTTGCGATGCTCAAGCTTTATGGATTTTCGGTCAGTAACTACTACAACATGGTCAAGCTGGCGCTGATGGAGAAAGGGCTGCCTTTCGAAGAGGTGCCTTTTTATGCAGGACAAACGCCTGAAGCCCTGGCGGTGAGCCCGCGAGGCAAAGTACCCGTGCTGGGTGTCGAGCAAGGCTTCATCAACGAAACCAGCGTGATCCTCGAATACCTCGAGCAGACCCAGGAAGGGCCTGCGCTGCTGCCAGCCGACCCGTTCCAGCGTGCCCAGGTGCTGGCGTTGTGCCGTGAAATCGAGCTGTACATCGAATTGCCTGCGCGGGCGTGCTTCGCCGAAGCCTTTTTTGGCATGACGGTACCGGAGGCGATCAAGGACAAGTCCCGAGCTGAATTGTTGCTGGGGGTCGGTACGTTAGGCCGCCACGGTAAGTTCGCGCCCTATGTGGCGGGAGAGCACTTCACGATTGCCGATCTGTATTTCATGTACAGCTTGAATCTGGCCTGTGGGGTAGGCGAAAAACTGTTCGGGCTGGACCTGCTGGCGCAGTTGCCACAGGCGAAGGCGTTGCTGGGGCGTTTGAACGAGATGCCCAATGCGCAAAAGGTCGAGGCGGACAGGCAGGCGGCGATGCCGGCGTTCATGGCAATGATTGCGGCCAAGAAATAATCAAATGTGGGAGGGGGCAAGCCCCCTCCCACATTTTTTAGCGGCTGGCGAGTAGCTCCTGGCCACGCGCGACGGCTGCTTTCACCTGCGCCGGCGCGGTGCCGCCGATGTGGTTACGGGCATTCACCGAGCCTTCCAGGGTCAGCACGGCAAACACATCCTGCTCGATCTGGTCGCTGAACTGGCGCAGTTCTTCCAGGCTCATTTCCGCCAGGTCCTTGCCGGTGTCCACGCCGTATTTCACGGCATGGCCAACGATTTCGTGGCAGTCACGGAAGGGCAGGCCACGACGCACCAGGTAGTCGGCCAGGTCGGTTGCGGTGGAAAAACCCCGCAAGGCCGCTTCGCGCATGATCGCGTGCTTGGGCTTGATCGCCGGAATCATGTCGGCAAACGCACGCAGTGAGTCGCGCAGCGTGTCGGCGGCGTCGAACAGCGGTTCCTTGTCTTCCTGATTGTCCTTGTTATAGGCCAGCGGCTGGCCTTTCATCAGGGTCAGCAGGCCCATCAGCGCGCCGAATACGCGGCCGCTCTTGCCACGTACCAGTTCGGGGACGTCGGGGTTTTTCTTTTGCGGCATGATCGAGCTGCCGGTGCAGAAGCGGTCCGGCAGGTCGATGAACTGGAATTGCGCGCTGGTCCACAGCACCAGCTCTTCGGAAAAGCGCGACAGGTGCATCATCGCGATGCTGGCGGCGGCGCAGAATTCGATGGCGAAATCACGGTCCGACACGCCGTCCAGGGAGTTGCCGCCGACGGCGTCGAAGCCCAGCAATTGCGCGGTGTACTCGCGGTCGATCGGGTAGGTGGTGCCGGCCAGTGCGGCGCTGCCGAGTGGCATGCGGTTGGCCCGCTTGCGGCAATCCACCAGGCGCTCGTAATCGCGGCTGAGCATTTCGAACCAGGCCAGCAGGTGGTGGCCGAAGGTCACGGGCTGAGCGGTCTGCAGGTGCGTGAAGCCGGGCATGATGGTGGCCGATTCGCGCTCGGCCTGTTCCAGCAAACCTTTTTGCAGGCGGGTGATTTCAGCCAGGATCAAATCGATTTCATCGCGTAGCCACAGGCGGATATCGGTGGCCACCTGGTCGTTACGGCTGCGACCGGTGTGCAGCTTCTTGCCGGTCACACCGATGCGATCGGTCAGCCGTGCCTCGATGTTCATGTGCACGTCTTCCAGGTCGACGCGCCAGTCGAACGTGCCGGCTTCGATCTCGCCCCGAATGGTGGTCAGGCCTTCGATGATGCTGTCGCGCTCGGCATCGGTCAGCACGCCGACCTTGGCCAGCATGGTGGCGTGGGCGATGGAGCCCATGATGTCGTGGCGGTACAGGCGCTGGTCGAAGTTGACGGAGGCGGTGAAGCGCGCGACGAAGGCGTCGACGGGTTCACTGAAGCGGCCGCCCCAGGACTGGTTGGTCTTGTCGGTGCTCATGAATTCGCTCGTGATCTGCTTAAAAGAGGCGTGAAGGTGTGCCGCCGATAATAACAGGGTTGTCCGCGGACGCGATGGTGCGGGTGGACGGCAATTTTATTTGTACAAAGGATGGCTAAGTGCCTTGCCGCCGATCGCATCCAGGACGAGACTGGGAGCAGGACCTTATTGAAACGATATTTGACGATTGAGCAATATCGTTCCAGCGAGCGTCTACAGTTGGACTGAGAGTGTGTGAATGCACCAAAGTCGGGTAATGCGGTCAGAGCCCAGACTATCCATTAAATACGGGGGTATTCGGATTGTGTATCAGCAAACCCTATGACAATGCGCGAAGTTGGCAGGTCTTGGGCGCTATTGAACAGGTCCGGGTAAATTTGGGTGCCACTCCAAGGGCACTTTTTGCCGCTTGCGCCAGTCTTAGCGTGGATCGCTGTGACGTAAGTCACCGCACCTGTCTACGCTACCCTTGTGCGAGACTCACGCAGGAATCCAGCGCAATATGAATGTCCTGATCGTTGATGACGAACCCCAAGCCCGCGAGCGACTGAGCCGTCTGGTCAGTGAGATCGAGGGTTATACAGTCCTTGAACCGAGCGCCACCAGCGGCGAAGAGGCGTTGACGCTGATCGACAGCCTCAAGCCGGATGTGGTGTTGCTCGATATCCGCATGCCGCTCCTCGATGGCCTGCAAGTCGCCGCCCGCCTGAGCGAGCGCGAATCGCCACCGGCGGTGGTGCTGTGCGCGGCACAGGAAGAATTTTCGGCACAGACGCTGGAAGACAGCGGTGTCAGTTTTCTGGTCAAGCCGGTGGCTGGCGACGCGTTGCTCAAGGCGTTGAAGAAGGCCGAGCGTCCCAGCCGCGCTCAGCTCGCAGCCCTGACCCAGCCTGCCGCTCAGAGTGGCAATGGCCCCCGCAGCCATATCAGCGCACGGACCCGCAAGGGTATCGAGCTGATACCCCTCGCTCAGGTGGTCTATTTTATCGCCGACCATAAATACGTGACCTTGCGTCACGAAGCGGGCGAAGTGTTGCTTGATGAGCCGCTCAAGGCCCTCGAAGACGAATTCGGCGACCGCTTTGTGCGCATTCATCGTAATGCGCTGGTGGCGCGCGAGCGAATCGAGCGCTTGCAACGCACGCCCCTTGGCCATTTCCAGCTATTTCTGAAGGGCCTCAACGGCGATGCCCTGATCGTCAGTCGGCGCCATGTTGCTGGCGTGCGCAAGATGATGCAGCAGCTCTAGCCCAGGCGTGGTGGCGAGCTCTGCAGTCCCTATCCCGGTGCGACGCGGCCAGGGAGGCCCCGCACTTGCTGATTCAAATCAAAGCGCATTTGCCTGAGCTGTTATTATCTGCCGTATCTATTCAGTACGGATTGATCCATGTCTTCTCGCGAAATCCGCATCGCCACCCGTAAAAGCGCCCTGGCCTTATGGCAGGCCGAGTACGTCAAAGCACGTCTTGAACAGGCTCACCCTGGCCTCAGGGTGACCCTGGTACCCATGGTCAGTCGCGGCGACAAGCTGCTGGACTCGCCGCTGTCGAAAATTGGCGGCAAGGGTCTGTTCGTCAAGGAACTGGAAACCGCGCTGCTGGAAAATGAAGCAGACATCGCTGTGCATTCGATGAAAGACGTGCCCATGGACTTCCCTGAAGGGTTGGGCCTTTTTTGCATCTGCGAGCGGGAAGACCCACGTGACGCCTTTGTTTCCAACACTTACGCATCCCTGGATGAATTGCCCCTGGGCAGTATCGTTGGCACCTCGAGCCTGCGGCGCCAGGCCCAATTGCTGACCCGTCGACCCGACCTGCAGGTCCGCTTCCTGCGTGGCAACGTCAACACGCGCCTGGCCAAGCTGGATGCGGGCGAGTATGACGCGATCATCCTCGCCGCCGCCGGCCTGATCCGCCTGGGCTTCGAAGACCGCATCACCCGCGCAATCAGCGTCGAAGACAGCTTGCCGGCCGGCGGGCAGGGCGCAGTCGGCATTGAATGCCGTACCGTCGACAGCGAAATTCACGCACTGCTCAAGCCGCTTGATCATGCAGACACCGAGGTTCGCGTCACGGCCGAGCGCGCCTTGAACAAACACCTCAATGGTGGCTGCCAGGTACCGATCGCCTGCTATGCCGTGCTCGAAGGTGAAAACCTGTGGTTGCGAGGCCTGGTAGGCGACCCGGAGGGCGGAACGTTGCTGACCGCCGAGGTGCGCGGTCCACAACGCGACGCCACGGCCCTGGGCATTCAGGTCGCCGAGGAACTGTTGGACAAGGGCGCTGGCGCCATCCTGCAAAAAGTCTACGGCGAGGCCGGCCCGCAGTGACCCCGTGGCGATTGCTGCTGACACGGCCTGCCGAAGAATCGGCAGGCCTGGCGGCGACATTGGCCGATGCGGGCGTATTCAGCAGCGAACTGCCGTTGCTGGAAATCAAAGCCTTACCGGTCACGCCGCAACAACAGGCTGTCTTTGGGGCGCTGCAGCGCTATTGCGCAGTGATCGTGGTGAGCAAACCGGCGGCGCGTCTTGCCTTGCAACAATTGACCGCGCCCTGGCCGCGACTGCCGTGGTTCAGTGTGGGTGCCGCCACGGCACAGATACTGGCCGATCATGGTTTGGACGTGCACTATCCGCCAACGGGTGACGACAGCGAGGCCTTGCTTCAATTGCCGGCATTGCGCGAGGCTATCGCATGCCCCGGTGCCAGGGTGTTGATCCTGCGCGGCGAGGGCGGCCGGGAATTGCTCGCGCAGCGCTTGCGCGAGCGAGGTGTCAGTGTCGACTACCTGGAGTTGTACCGCCGTTTTCTTCCGGCCTACGACGCGGGCGCACTGACGCAACGCATCCAGTTGGAACGCTTGAACGGCCTGGTGGTCAGCAGTGGGCAAGGTTTTCTACACTTGCAGGCCCTGGCCGGCTCCGAATGGCCTGAGGTGGCGAAGCTGCCGTTGTTCGTGCCCAGTCCGCGCGTCTACGAGATGGCGCGGGCCGCTGGCGCAGAAAAAGTTGTGGATTGTCGCGGCGCGAGTGCCGCGGCTTTGTTAGTGGCGCTAGGGAGCAATCCCGTTCCCACTCTCTGATACGCAAAGGACGGATACGTGAGCGAAACAGCCTTGCCTAAAGATGAAGCTCAGCCCGCGCTCGATGCGCCGCTCGGGACACCGGTCACCGCACCACGCCGTGGCAATGGCCTGGCAGTCGTCGCGTTGCTGCTTGGCGCTGCGGGTGTTGCCGCCGGCGGCTGGGGGATCTGGCAGGTCCGTGCCCTGCAAGCCAACAGCCAGCAGCAACTGGGTCAGGTGCAGACCCTCGATGACCAATCCCAGAGTCTCAAGCAGGGCCAGCAACAATTGGCGGCCCGCCTGGCGCAGCTGCCCGGCGCGGATGAGCTGGAAGAGCGTCGACGCCTGGTCGCCCAGTTGCAGGGTGATCAGCAGCGCCTGAACCAGCGTTTGGAAACCGTACTGGGCGCCAGCCGCAAGGATTGGCGCCTGGCTGAGGCCGAGCATCTGATTCGTCTGGCCAGCTTGCGTCTGTCGGCTTTGCAGGACATCAACAGCGCCCAGTCGCTGGTCCAGGGCGCCGACGAAATTCTTCGTGAGCAGAGCGACCCAGGCGCTTTCGCCGCGCGTGAGCAGTTGGCCAAGAGCCTCGCGGCGCTGCGCAGCACCGAACAGCCGGACCGCACGGGGTTGTACCTGCAGTTGGCGGCTTTGCGCGACCAAGTGGTGCAATTGGCGGCTGTCGCTCCGGAGTATCAACTCGCGCAACCCGATTCCCAGGGCCGTCCCACCAGCGATACGGGTAACCAGTTGAGCCAGTGGTGGGAACAGATATCCCGTTATTTCCGTATCGACTTCAACCCGGATGACAACATTCGTCCGCTGCTGGCGGGCCAGGGGTTGAATCAGGTGCGTCTGGTCTTGAGCCTGGCGCTGGAGCAAGCACAGTGGGCAGCGCTCAACGGCGAGTCGGCGGTGTATAGCCGTTCGCTGGGTCAAGCGCGCAGCGTGTTGCAGGATAACTTCAACCAGGACAATCCGCAGAGCAAGGCGATGCTGGCGCGTATCGCCGAGCTTGAGCCCAAGGCCGTTTCGGTGGTGACACCTGACTTGGCCGCGAGCCTGGCGGCCGTGCAGGCGTACCTTGAGCGCCGACATTTGTCTGCCGACGAAGCCAAGGCTTCGGCTGCCAAGCCTGCGACCCAGGAGTAGAACCGATGAAGCGTTTCTATGTGATCCTGGTGCTGGCAATTGCGATCGCCCTGGCGCTGGCCGTGGGCATTTCCAAGCACACCGGCTACGTGCTGATTACCTATCCCCATTTGCTGCATTACGAGTCGAGCTTGTGGGCCACATTGGTGGCGGTGTTCGCCATAGGCCTGGCGATCTATCTGATCCGAGTGCTGTTGGGGCTGGTCAGCGTTTCCGGCGGTGTGGTCAACCCGTGGTCGCGGCGCAATCGCAGCCGCCGTGTGCAGATTGCAATCGAGCAAGGCCAGATGGACCTTGCCGAAGGCCGTTGGGCCAGTGCCGAACGCCACCTGCACCGTGCTGCCGAAGCGGAGCGCCAGCCACTGCTGTATTACCTGGGTGCCGCACGTGCGGCCAACGAGCTGGGACGCTACGAAGCATCGGATGCGTTGCTGGAGCGCGCCCTGGCTCGCCAGCCCCAGGCGGAGCTGGCCGTTGCCTTGAGCCATGCGCAACTTCAGATGGATCGTGGCGATACAGAAGGTGCCCTGACCACCCTGCAGGCGATGCACGAGCGTCACCCTCACAACGCCCAGGTCTTGCGGCAGTTGCAGCGATTGCACCAGCAGCGTGGCGATTGGTCGTCGGTGATTCGCCTGTTGCCTGAACTGCGTAAGGACAAAGTGTTGCCGGCCGCCGAACTGGCTGAATTGGAGCGCCGGGCCTGGGGAGAAAACCTCAGCCTGGCCGCCCAACGTGAGGAGCAGGGCGAAGCCGGCTTGCAGTCCCTTGACCGCGCATGGGAGCAATTGACTTCAGCCCAGCGCCAGGAGCCTCAGCTGGTGTTGGCTTATGCTGACCAACTGCGTCGACTGGGCGCCGATGCCAGGGCCGAGGAAGCGCTGCGCAGTGCGATCAAGCGCCGTTATGACAGCCATCTTATTCGGCTCTATGGCCTGCTGCGCGGCAGCGACCCGGCCCGTCAGTTGAAGTTTGCCGAAGGCTGGCTGAAGGATCATCCTGGCGATGCCAGCCTGTTGCTGACGCTGGGCCGTCTCTGCCTGCAGAACAGCCTGTGGGGAAAGGCACGGGATTATCTGGAAAGCAGCCTGCAGGTGCAGCGCAATCCCGAAGCCTGCGCCGAATTGGCCCGTTTGCTGGCCCAATTGGGTGATACCGAGCGCAGCAACCGGCTGTTCCAGGAAGGCTTGGGGTTACTCGACAATCGTCTGCTGGCGTCACCGTTGCCAGCACCGGCGCAAGCTTGAAGTAGGAAAGTGTTCACGGGTTGGCTCAGACCTATCTGTCAGCCAACCCTTTAACCCTTTGTAATTACTCGGCTTAAGTGGGCCTGTAATCAATTCTTACGTGTTGTAG
This sequence comes from Pseudomonas sp. 37 R 15, assembly GCF_900004865.1. NCBI lineage: Bacteria > Pseudomonadati > Pseudomonadota > Gammaproteobacteria > Pseudomonadales > Pseudomonadaceae > Pseudomonas > Pseudomonas sp. 37 R 15. The sequence continues at coordinate 18,697 of NZ_CVTV01000025.1, forward strand.
GGCGATTTCCCCCACGTGTTGACGGAATCTCCTTGTCTCTTCGCGGAATTGTCCGCTCCAGGGCGTATTGAAAGGGGTCGGGCCTTTCCTCTACCGTAGCGACCTATCTCTTGCGGTGCGGATAAACAATGTCTTTGGCCCCTTTACGCTCCTTGTTTCTCCTGGCGTTCATGGCCGGTGCGCTGACGTTGGGCGTGTCTTTCTATCTGGAATATGGTGCGCTGTTACAGCCCTGCTTTTTGTGCCAGGTACAGCGGCTGTTTCTCGCCGTCTTTGTACTGGTCAACCTGATCGCCGCCCTGCATAACCCTGGCCGCACCGGCGTGTGCCTGTATGGGCTGGCAAGCATGGCCAGTGCGTTATTCGGCGCCGTCACCGCCGGGCGCCAAGTGCTGCTGCAGAACACTCCGTCAGATCAGATGCCCAACTGCTGGCCAACCCTGGATTACATGATTGAACACCTGTCGTTCTGGCAGGCTGTCCAGGCAGTCTTCAAGGGCACTGTCGACTGCGTCGAAATCAACTGGACGCTATTTGACCTCAGCCTTCCGGAGTGGAGCCTGCTGTTTTTCCTGGCGATGCTGATTCTGTGGAGCACACTGCTTTCCCGGTTGTTGCCTGGCCGGCGTCACGTATCGCAAAGCGAGGAAAATTCGGTTCATATGGTAGGACGGGATTAAACACTTGTATGAACTTTCTCTCCTGCGTACCTTGAAGCCATAGTGATGCGGGCATAATCTGGCCCGCACGCGTTACCGAAACCGCTTGTCAGACGCGACCTCGTTCGATTGCCGCTTCAACCCTGAAGCATTGCGCGGGCACGGGGTAGCAGCGTCCCCTATAGGGAAGAGAGATCATCATGTTGGAACGTTGCAAGAATGCTCGCGAACGCTGGGGTGGCGTGCACACGCTGATCGACAAATGGTTGGATGCGCGTCGCAAATTGGTTCTGGCTTTTGATGAGTTGGGGGCCGAGCCTGGAGCGCTGGCCGAGAAGCGTGAGCCGTTGCAGGATTTCTGCGTTGTATTGGTCGATTACGTTTCTGCCGGTCACCTGAGTATTTACACTCAACTTACCAAGGAGGCGGAAGCCTTCGAGGACACGCGTGGTCTTGAGTTCGCCGAGACGATTTACCCGCGCATTGATGTGATTACCGAAAAGCTGCTGGCTTTTAACGATCTGTGCGATGAAGGCAAGTGTGTCGCGGAAAAATTCAAAGAGCTGGGTGGTCTGTTGCATGAGCGTTTCGAGCTTGAAGATTGCCTGATCGAAGTACTGCACAACGCCCACAAAGAAGAGCCTGCTACTCAGGTCTGATCGGGGCAATGAGATAAAAACGGTGCGCTCGACGCACCGTTTTTTTATGCGTCAGTGGCGGGTCCCGAGTAACTCGATTTCGAAGACAAGGGGTGTGTAGGGCGCAATCAATTCGCCTGCGCCGTCCGCGCCGTAGGCTTGGGCCGACGGTATTATCAGGCGCCATTTCGCTCCTGTCGGCATCTGCTGCAAGGCACTGCTCCAGCCACTGATCACGCTGTCCAGGCGAAACCATTGTGGTTGTGCGCTCTGGTCGAACACGCTTCCATCGGGTAGCCGACCCACATATTTCACCTGCACCTCATCAGTTGCCAACGGCTTGGTGCCGGTGCCCGGCGTCAACTCCGTGAGCAGGATGCCGTCTGCCAGTTCACGCACTCCCTTTGCAGCTTTTTCCCTGGACAAAAATTGCTGTTCGGCGGCGAGTGCTTTTTCGCTCTGCGGCGCTGGGTTGTCGGTGGCGTTCTGTGCTTCGTGCCGTGCAAGAATCTGTTCGATGCGTGCGTTGTCCAGTGCCAATGGCTTGCCCTGGTAGGCTTGTTTGAGTCCATCGACCAAGGCCTGGATCTGCAAGTCGGGGACCTCCTGGCGCAAACGTTCACCGAGGCTGGCACCCAGGCTGTAGGCGAGGTCATGCGGGTCTTGGTCAGCGGTCTTTGGCGGCGCTTGCTCGTTCGCATTGGCGCTGAAAATCGCCAGGCCAAGCACTAAGAAAAGGTAACGCGACATGGGTGTTCTCCCGCCTGAAATGCGACGGATTATGCCAGCGTAAGTGGCTGAGCAGTGGCGCACTTTTCTGTTATATCGATAAGAATTTTCGTACGTTGCAACGCAACGCAAACGATACTGTCAACATGCCCTAGCGGCGGTAAGAGCAGAGGGCTAGTATGAGCCGCACCCACGTCAGCCAGGAGGTAAACCATGTCGGCCAAACAGAAGCCTGTAAACACCCCGTTGCACTTACTCCAACAATTGTCGGGCAGCCTGCTCGAACATCTGGAAAGCGCTTGTTCCCAGGCCTTGGCCGATGCAGAAAAACTGCTCGCCAAACTGGAAAAACAACGCGGTAAAGCGCAAGAAAAGCTGCACAAATCCCGCACCAAACTGCAAGACGCCGCCACTGCCGGCAAGGCCAAGGCACAAGCCAAGGCCAAAGACGCTGTTAAAGAACTTGAGGACCTGCTGGACGCCCTCAAGGACCGCCAAGCCGAAACCCGCAGCTACATTTCCCAACTCAAAAAAGACGCCCAGGAAAGCCTGAAACTGGCCCAGGGAATTGGTCGTGTGAAGGAAGCTGTCGGCAAGGCGCTGGGTGCTCGTACTCCGGCAAAAGCTGTCGCAGCCAGCGCGGCCAAGAAGCCAGCGAGCAAGGCTGCTGCAGCGAAGGCGCCGGCTAAAACTGCCGCCAAGCCAGCCGCTAAAACC